>CAJJDL010000061.1 GCA_905182935.1 uncultured Nitrospinaceae bacterium
AACTATGATAACTTCATAGGAAAAACAGCTCAAAAAAATAACCTAGAGGCAGATGGTTTGGTTTTTTTTCGCGAACACCGCATTCGTTTTCAACAGGAATTCGCAAGAAAAACACGCGGGTTGCCAATATCTATAGATAAACGTTTAGACCTATTTTGCGAAAAGCTTGAAACTTTGCTCGATTTGAAAGATGAAAAACCAGCTCTGCTCCACGGGGACTTGTGGTCAGGGAACTATTTCGCTAGCCATGATCAAGTGCCTTATATTTTTGACCCGGCAGTTTATTTTGGATTAAGGGAAGCTGACCTTGCAATGACCGAGATGTTTGGAAGACTACCAGAGGAGTTCTACAGTGCGTATCATGAAGTTTTCCCTACACAACCAGGGTATACCAAACGTAAAGATATATATAACCTCTATCATCTTCTCAATCATTACAATTTATTTGGAGGGTCTTATCTTGAACAGGCGGATCAAACGGTGAGATGTTTTTTAGATTGATAAATAATTTTTTATAACTCAAGAACAAACAACTAAAAACCTCCTCCAATTTTACGCATAAATGTTCTTAATTCCTGTTGAGTAATTTGATCAAACTGATCCATTTCATTGTTTAAGGTAGTTAGAACCGGTCGGCCGATACTGCTTTCCAACGCTGAAGCAATACTAACAATTATACGTGACCCATAACGTTCTACTAGATCGTAATCCTCAACCGCAGCAAATAATTCTTCTGGGTCCATTGTCATCGCCCATGCCTGAACCACCGAAACCTGATTCGACTCGCGAAATTGGAGCGACTCAACTGCCTCCATATATTCTTCCGCGCCCATTTTACCCGCTTCAAATTTTTCAATGAGTTGTTTTAAATTAAGATTCTCAGCGCCTTCTTCACTACCAAGGATGTATTCCAAAAATTTAGGCTGCAGTTTTTTCATTTCATCACTATTCCAGGGACTCGTGAAATCTTTATTGGTCGATGACGAGCTTTTTGTTTCTCTCTCAATTTTCCCAATACACGTTTGACAACGCCCTCCTGAATCACAACTAAAATTTGAACCACAACTGCACGATGAAAGACACGTTTGTATAGCCAATGAAAGTGCTTCGTCTCTAAGCCCTAATACTATTCGCAATCCTAGGCGAAGAGGATTTGCCCTACCCACAGCTATCCAGTTCACACAGGATGAACAATAGATTCTGTAGCTTTTTTCTCCCTCTCCAGGACCTAACACGGGAGTGTAAGCATCCTTACATAGCACACAATTTATTTCACGATCTATAGTTTTCGTCATGGTGCAACTCTCTATTTTTTAATTTTTTTAAAAAATATTAAAATTTTATCTAATAAACATTCTGCCAATCTATAAAAAATTTATCAACAAGGCCATTTTAAATAAAAAATGCCCATGGCATATATGCCATGGGCTGTATTCACATTAATCGACTTATCCAGCGTAAGCTTGTCCAAGGCCAGCGGTTTCTGCTTCGTCAGCTCCCATAATTACCTTGCCAGTTGTGGCATCAACAGGAAACATGGTGATCGCATTGTGTGTGCTACAAACCACTTTACACAAATCACAACCTTTACAGCGTGGCTCAATGACTATGGCCTTATTAGTGTTTTGGTCCATCATTATAGTGTCTGACTCAGGACAGTACATTATGCACAATCGGCAACCCTTATCTGCGATACACTTATTATTATCTACCCACGCTATGTTATACACGCAAAAATTCTCCTCATCGTTAAATGATTAATTCTTATAGCTAACTTTTAGTTTCAAAATTGCTAGACTTCGATTAACTGTAGGTTATCTTGTTTAGCTGCCCATTCTTCCGCCCGACTATATGACTCTTTGATGCACTCCATATTCGCCTTAATAAGATCATTCTTCTTGGCGTATTTCTTTTTAATCGCCTCATCAAGAGATGCCGTACCACCGGAAGCTACAAACTTCTTACCAAATCGTTCTTGAAGAGCACCATCCAAAGATTCTATGCTCACAACTTTTGTCACACCCGCACACGCACCAATCATTGCCATATTGGTAGAAAGTTCCGTCTTCCCAATATCCAGAGCAAGCTTGGTTGCATCATGATTGAAAACCGTAACATTCAGTTTTGCTAAAGTTTCATGATCCTCACTATTTAAAAGGTCAGTGGGCGTATTAATAATAACCATGCCGTTTTCTTGAATTCCATCATAGAAGGGTGCCGTGTAGCTTTTCTGCATAGTAATAACCTGCGGATGAAATATCATAATGATATCTGGAAATACTAATTCACCGCGATCATAAATGCGTTCTGAGCCAATCCTACAATAACTCTCAGCGGGTGCCATTCTCTTTTCTGCCCCAAAGAATGGATTGGAGATCGAGAACTTACCATCACGATTGGCCGCCATAGCCAAAAGATGCGCAGCGGTCACTGCTCCCTGTCCTCCCAAACCAGAAATACGAATATTCATCCTTGCCATAGCTTACTCCTATCTATATGTGATTTAACCCGACTTTGCTGCTTTAGCGGCATCTTTAGCAGATTTTTTTCGAGCCTTAGTTTCAACTTTTATGGAATCAATCAGTTTCTGCGCTTCTTCAGTAATAAACTCTTTCTGAACAAATCGACCACCTATAGTCTCAGAGTCCTTCATTTCATCCAATCCTTCCATACTCTGTTTCCCAATTTCAAGAATACACGGAGTATACAGTTGGACAAATGTAGGCCCAATCTCTCTTGCTACATAGACTGCATTTTTAATAGCCTCTTCCACACGATTAGGCTTACTTACGGTCAGCATAGCAACATAAGCACACCCTGCTTCTCTCGCAATTTCGGCAAGTCGAACCTTATCGAAGCTTTTACCTTTTGGGGCCATCTTAGCAACAAAGCCTTTTTGCATCAGACCACTTTCCTGACCCCCCGTATTCGCATAGAGTTCATTATCAAAACAAATTGTGGTGAATTTTTCCTGACGAAACCAAGATTGCATGGTCATATCTAAACCAATATCAACCGTCGCTCCATCACCAGCCAAAACCACTACATCTTTTTCGACGTCTGGGAACCGTGCCTTCAAAGTACGCTTCAAACCAGAAGCAATTGCATTCTGATTTCCAAAAAGCGAGTGAATGTTCTGAACCGCTACATGAGGAAACACTAGGCTGGTGCAACCAGTAGATCCAACAAAAACAGTGTCCTCTGGATTGGGCAAGCTAGCAAGAATATAACGAAAAGCAATAGATTCCGGACAGCCCGCACATAAGGAATGCTGCTCAATTAATTCTTTGGACGAACCAATATCCTTCCAGCCTCTATCCTGCTTGCCATAAGTTGCACTTTCAACTAGTTCTTGGTACTCAGGCGGCATAATGCTCGCAAATTCCTCACAGAGTTGAATTTTTTCTTTGCTCATTGGAAAACCCCTTTATATTAGAATTCCTTTTAGGAAATATTATAACTATTAATTCTACCAAGCCTAAGGTCGTCTTCTATTAGGAGATGGCTTGATCCCAAGGTGTACTTTTATTTCTTCTGCAATGACCTCCGAAGGCATAGTCATTCCACCCGCAACATGAGGTCCAGCATAAACCCTCTCGTTATCAGGAAGAATCGCCTTGACCTCACGCGCCAACCAACCAGCAATATTAAACTCTGGAACAAATATATGTTTAGCATTCTTTGTTGCCTGACGAATCTCCTCTTTCGGGAATGGACGGATTGTTTTAATTTTCACCAAACCCACCTTGATTCCTTCTTGCTCTAGAAGTCGTATCGCTTCACGACTCTGTGAAACCGCAGTTCCTGAAGCAACAACTAAGACTTCTCTATCTGTATTAATTTCATCTATTAAACCATCGAGCATCGGAATCGTATGTTTTCGTGAACGCTCAACTGCAGACTGAACTTCTTGTTGCCAAGAAGCGTGAGTAGCATAACTGATATAATTAGATTTCATAACAAAAGGATCACGCATCATTCGAATCGGTGCACTTTCCATATCCATAACTGTAACTGGTGATTTATATGGGTCGTAAGGAGTTAAACATAAATCCTCTGAAGGCAATTCTACCGTGTCCTTCGTATGAGTTACGAAAAAACCATCACAACAAACCGCAATTGGGACATGCACATCAGGTTGTTCAGCAACAATAAATCCCTTTAAAATGTAATCAAACAGATCCTGTGCTGTTTCCGCATGCCAGACCAGCATTCCGGTTTCCAATAGATAGTGTATCTCAAGAGTATCTGGTTGGATACTCAATGGAGAATTGATACCCCGGCAAGTCACACACACTTGAATTGGCAAACGGGAACCTGCCCACATTGGAAAATTTTCCATAGCTCGTAAAGTACCTGGACCAGCAGTTGTGGTAAACACACGGTGTCCACCAAATGCAGCCCCCGCACATTGTCCCATTACTGCAAACTCACTCTCTCCACGAAAATACTCATCCAAATACCCTTCTGCATAGAGCTCACCAATCAACGCAGCTGCCTCACTCTGTGGAGTAATCGGGTAAGCCACTGAAGTACCAACACTAGCTCGTCTAATAGCCTCTTTAATGACTTCACTACCAGTAAAAAATACCGGTTTTTGCTCCGTGTTATAAAAAATATCGTTAATATCAGTGTAAGTCTGGCCTTTTGCATTCTTCTGCCCTAACTTTACATGTTTTGATGCGATAATTCTTTTTTGTGTACCAACTGGCTTATTCATAAATTTACTCCTAGGTGAAAGAGCATATGTAGATTAGGTTAAATTAAAAACATTTATAAAAAAAAACGGTAAACTATCTTGCATTTTCGTATTCTTCAACCACAGCGTCCGAGACAACCAAACCGTTCCTGTCCATCTTAAACTGCGTAAAGGATACAGCTTGTGACTTGACACCTTGCGACTTTAATTTCTTAACTGCTGCTGTAAGTTTTTTAATTTTCTCTGCACTTGCATCTCGAAATGATAAGCAAGCATCTTCATGCCCTGCCTGAGCACACATAGCCATTGTATAACAATTTGTGCCACCTCGGATAATTTTAAGCGCTAAATTAGCTTGATGACAATGAACCCCAACAAAAATACAGGCATCAATTTTGTTATGCCAGATAGTCAAATTAGGATGATTCGGGTTGATTTCTACCTCATATTCAATTTTAGGGTATTTGGGACGGTAATCTGCCATAGGAATCAACCGCATAGGAGCCTCATCTGCTAATTCCTTAATTGCTTGAGCTTTTTCGGCCACATGGTCGTTCCATTTCCAAAGGACTAGTGGTCCTGGAAAAATTGTTGGAACTTTAGCTTCTAAAATTTTCTTGGCACAATGCTCATATGCCTCTTCCTCTGGAACTATTGTTCCTTCTATATGTGCTTCTCCCGGGTCTGGTAAAATAATCCCCATTACAGCTGCCGAAGGCGGAAGAAAAGCCTCTGGACCAGCTAAAACTCTGTAGTCACTCATCCTGTTAATCCCTTAATGATTTACGTGAAAAAGTTATATTTACTTTATACTTAAAGAAGGATGAAACTATAACACTTCCCCAGAAATGGTGTCAAACCATTTTAACCAAAGAAAATCATCCTGAATACTCTAAACTAAAGCTTTCACCCATGATACAAAACAAACCTATAACAATTTAATCGCATTTAAACCATATTAAAACAATAGCCTGGGAACAAAATCGATAAACCCTCTCGATAGATCAATGGTCTTAGGCCACTCACAAAAGCATCAGTCTCTCAGTTTAAATAACTTAATTAATTATTTTTACCAATGCGGAAACAAAAGATACACCATACGTAAAACACAAAAACCACTTCTTACTTCACAATAACTATAGCTATTAATTTTTCGTTATCACTCAAGCAAATTCACTCTTGCATCAAAGTTTATTTCAATTCTTATAAAACCTCTGATTTTTTTCTCTTCTTAT
>CAJJDL010000062.1 GCA_905182935.1 uncultured Nitrospinaceae bacterium
TGGCCAGGACCAACACCAAATTTTTCGACGACATCCTTATCCATGAATTTTTTATTTTTCATAGTATCCAACATATGCACATGAGGAGTTATTAATTGCATCATATCTTTGTCACCACTGACTATAAAAACCTCCAATCCTTCTTGCTCTCCTTTTTTTGACAAAGTTCCAATAATGTCATCTGCTTCAAATCCAGGTTGCCGTATGCTTGGGATTCCATATGCATCCACAAGAGGCTCAAAGAAAGGGAATTGCAGAGATAGTTCCTTAGGAGGGGCATCCCGATTAGCTTTATAATCAGGGTATATTTTATGGCGAAATGTTTTTTCTGGACTGTCAAATGCAATCACAAGATAATCCGGTTTTTCGTCACGAATTACTTTTTGAAGCATATTTATAAAACCATATAACGCATTTGTTGGAAAACCTTTGGATGTGGAGAGTTGTTGTCTAATCCCAAAAAAAGCACGAAAAATATAGGAAGAACCATCAATCAAGTAAAATGTTTTACGTTTGGTCATATTCTAGCGTTATAGAAAAATTTTTAATTAGATAAATGTTCTAACTTCAATAATTTAGACACATAAAGTTCAGCAACTTGGATTGCTGGGTTAACTTAGTTATGATAAAATAAATTTTATTGAAGCCTAAAGGCATTTAAAATTATATAGTTAAAGAACTTTATGTCGAGCGATAAGAATAGCTTGAAAAATAAAAAAACTCAAGATCTCGCACTTTTAAAAACTGCAAAACATGTTTTTAAAATTGAAAGTGATGCTATAGCCTCGTTAGCCAAGCGCCTTGGGAAAGATTTTCCAAAAGCCGTTAATATTTTAAATAATGGTAAAGGTCGGCTTATTATTACTGGGATGGGGAAATCAGGATTAATTGGTCAAAAAATTGCTGCAACCATGTCTAGTATTGGGTTATCAGCAGTTTATATGCACGCAGCGGAAGCTATCCATGGTGACCTTGGCCTTATCTCTCAAAATGACACTATTATAGCTCTATCAAATAGCGGAGAAACGGATGAAATCATTAAACTCCTACCAACTTTAAAACGCCTTAATTGCATTCTGATAGCCATAACAGGAAATCTCAAGTCTACCTTAGCATCACGCAGTGACTTTGTCCTTGATGTTGGCGTTAAGGAAGAAGCTGGTGGTAATGGTCTAATCCCAACTGCAAGTACAACAGCAATGGTTGCCATGGGAGATGCGCTGACAGTCGCATACCTTGAATTACACGGTTTTAAGGATGAAATTTTTGCACTTAATCATCCGGGTGGAAGTCTGGGACGCAAAATGCTTACAACAATTGGTGACTTAATGCATACCGGAGATCAAATACCGATGGTCTACGAAAATTCGAACATATCAGTTATTATTTCTGAAATGACTCAAAAAAGACTGGGTGTCACCTTGATTACAGACAAAAAGAAACAACTTAAAGGCATTATTAGCGATGGTGATCTTAGAAGATTGATAGAACAAGAAAAAGATCTTTCAAAGGTCTGCGCAAGAGACCTCTCGAATGTTCCTCCTAAGTGGCTAGAAAGAAATAGTTTGGCTACCAAAGCCGTACAACTTATGGAAGAATATTCAATCACTTCGTTAGTTATCAGTAAAAATGGTAAAAGTATCGAGGGGATTATTCACCTACATGATTTACTCAAGATTGGCATCGTTTAATTGAAAATTTTTTACAAAAATATATAGCAATAACAACTTCAACGATGTATTAATTTATCAAAATAAATTTCAAGTAATGACATATCTAAAATCATGACCGGAAATGAACTTAGAAAAAAATTTTTAAATTACTTTGAAGACCGTGGGCACACACTAGTCCCAAGTTATTCGCTCGTCCCTCTCAATGACCCCAGTCTATTATTCACAAATGCAGGCATGGTTCAGTTTAAAAATGTATTTCTGGGTGAAGAATCAAGACCGGGGAATAAAGCTGTATCAGTCCAAAAATGTGTCCGGGCTGGAGGAAAACATAACGACTTAGAAATGGTCGGTCGGACTGCAAGACACCACACTTTTTTTGAAATGCTTGGAAATTTTTCATTCGGAGATTACTTTAAAAAAGATGCTATTGAATATGGCTGGGATTTTCTAACAAATGTTGTCGGATTACCCAAAGATAAGCTGTACATATCGGTATATCAAGATGACGACGAAGCATATGATTTTTGGAATAAAGGTATTGGTGTACCTACTAATCGTATAATCCGTCTTGGGGAAAAGGATAACTTTTGGTCCATGGGTCCAATAGGTCCATGCGGCCCCTGTTCTGAAATTCATATAGACCAAGGAAAAGAAACTGGGTGTGGTAAGCCCACATGCGCAGTTGGGTGTGATTGCGATCGCTACCTTGAAATATGGAATCTAGTTTTCATGCAATACAACCGTGACGAATCTGGCAAACTAACCGCTTTACCAAACCCATGCATAGATACCGGAATGGGACTAGAACGTTTAGCCGCAGTATCTCAAGGAAAAAATTCTAACTATGAGTGTGACCTACTAATGAATATCATAAAAGAGGTCTGCACAGTAACTAAAAAGTCATATGGGTCTAACGCAGAACATGATGTTTCAATTCGCGTAATAGCAGATCACGCTAGATCAACAGCATTTCTGATTGGAGACGGGGTTCTACCTTCTAATGAAGGGCGTGGTTATGTAGTCAGAAGAATCATTAGACGAGCACTAAGGCATGGAAAACTTATAGGACAACATGACCCCTTTTTTTTCAAAATAACAGACCAAGTAGTTAAAAGTTTTTCTGAAGCCTATCTAGAATTCAAACAGAATTCAAATTTGATTCATAGAGTGGTTAAAAATGAAGAAGCCAGTTTTACAAACACGCTTAATTTTGGTGTACAGCGGATTGATGAAATCTTAAAACGCGTACATAAGGAAAACCTTAATCACATTCCAGGGGATGAAATTTTTAAACTACATGATACTTTTGGGTTTCCAGTTGATTTGACGCAAGAATATGCAAAAGATAGAGGC
>CAJJDL010000063.1 GCA_905182935.1 uncultured Nitrospinaceae bacterium
CCTTTAAGAGAAAGAAAGAACTGCTCAACGATTGTAAAATAGTTCAATGTTGTCCTATAGTTTTCTAGTAGGTTTTAATACTTTATATCCAAAGTTGTTCCGATAGTTTGATCAGCTGTCACAACAATCTTCGCATTAGCAGTAAATACGGCTTTAGCTGTGATTTGAATTACTACTTCCTCTGAAATATCAATTAATTCAGATTTCCCGGGTTTCGCCTTGCCAATCATATCTATGTTTTTCTCGATTCCAAAAGAATTTTTTAAACTGGTAGCACTGTTCTGGAGTTTTTGTGCTGAATTTTTCAATCCAGAAAGTGCATTAAACATTACATTGATCATAGTCAGTCCTCCTAATAGCAGTTTTGGCTAGTTATATTATGACCCCAATAAAATTTTAAAAAAATAAATTTCTATTCAACATCGCATATTTTAACCGTTTAATAGCAAGGTCCAATGCAATAATTTAATTAGCTACTATTTTTTAGTTTAAACCGTAGACACTTCAACAAAAAACTTGAGTGGTACAAATTACTTAATCGCATACGGACTAGGATTTATTACAGGAAAGAATAATCTTTATACCACGCGTATCGCTGAGTCGGATAATATTTGAGCACCACTACTTTTTCGCATAGAAACCAGTGAAATAACCATCGCAGTTTCATCGCAGTTTTCTTGATGTAAACAAGCATTACAATCATTCCATACTTTATGCGGCAATTTTTCTTTATCTACAACACGAAATCCTAAACGTGCGAACATAGATACCGCGTAAGTAAGCACAAATAAAGTGTCGCAATCGGTTGATAGTGCATTTTTAATGCTCTCTTCCACCATCTTTGTGCCTATTCCCTGATTGGAGTATTGAGGGTCAACGACCAATGATCTCAGTTCGACAAATCTTCCCCAACCTGTTTTTAAACTATAAACTCCTGCAATATCATTATTTTTTTCATAAATCAAAAAACTAAGTATGTTTTCTGTAATGTCATCAAGTGACCTGAATAGAACCTTACCCGTTTCAGAAAAAATACGAAGTAAATTCTGTATTGACTCCGCATCTTGGTATTTTGCTTGTCGTATCATCGATATCGGATATTCTAATTTTGAAAAAGTACAGCCCTATAACGCATACCTAAACCAGAATACGCTACAAATTTTAACTAAAAAAACTAAAAATTTGGGACTATTAATGATCACCTGACAGTATCTAAAAATATTGACAATTAGTCAATCCAGATCTCCTTTGATTAGGCAGAAATTCTATTTTCCTCTGGAACTGCGGAACGCTCTAATTGCAATCGATCTATAAGTAAAATATTATCAATAGCAATAGCCAGTCTTTCTGCCATACGTTCCAGATATTCGGTCCTTAGTCCACTGTGGAAATGGCGTGGTTGAGTTGCCCCAAGTGCTATCGCGCCGCAAATTTTTGCGCGGTTTATAATCGGAACAATACACTCAGACTGAATATTTTTTGTGTCCCATGTTTTATCAAAAATATTTGAAGGTGTTGTGATTTCTGAATTTAACACTGGTTTAAGCTTGCCATTAAACCAAGTATCTATTGTAGTCTGATTTATAAAATTCAATATTCCGTTAAGCCTTTTACTAAACCTCTCTTCAAGCTTATGTTCCATATAGTGGTCTGCGTCATCTACAAGGAAAAGCAAAGTATAAGGTATTTTAAATCGTAGGGTAATCGCCTCAACTAGTTGTTTAACCATTTGATCTAATTGCGTACTTTTGAGTATTAAGCGTTCTATCTCAAAAAGATGCTGATGAATTTCATCATTTGCTCGAGAGACTTCCATAAACAATTCAAGCTTATTTTTTAAATTTTCCTTATCCTTGTTCACCCGTTTAATAATTCGGCCCGATAAACTCAACGTATTAGATCCACAAATCGGGATATCATTATGATCAATTAATTTTATTGTTTTAAGTAATTCAGGGTAATTATTAAAAAATTCAGGGTGCTCACTCAAATAAATTGCCATCTGGTCTTTATCCATATTATAAACCCTGTTTAAAAATAAATAAGAAGTCTGCGACACACATAACTTATGCTTATTTCAAGGCATATCGCAATCTGAAACGAAGCTATAACATATCCCTTATTAACATAAAAATCAATTACTTATGGTCTTTTAATTACAAGAAACGGTCAAGGTATAACAAATTAACCTTTAATGGTTTTGGTGGGAGCTAGCCTTTGGAGGAAGCGGTGGACCTTTATGACCACATGCGCTGATATCAAACAAAATCACCAACAAAAATATTCCGAAACATGCTTTACCCATATTACCTTTAGTTTTTAAAATATTTTTATATAAACGATCTAATAAATGATTATTTACCACTAGGCTTGGGTTTTATTTTAAGTTTTTTATTAAGTCTCGCGATTTGAACTAAGACCTGTTTTTTCGCAGTTCCACCATATACGTTTTTACTCTGCACTGAATTATCTAAAGTAATGTGGTCAAATACATCTTTACTAAAATTAGAAGAAATGTTTTTTAATTCCTTAAGAGTAATATTATGTAAAGTTTTTTTTGCTTCAAGACAATAGGCCACCGTTTGTCCTGTAATCTCATGAGCTAGCCGAAAAGGAATGCCTTTTTTAGCCAGGTAATCTGCTATATCGGTCGCTGTGAGAAATCCTGAAATATCTACTCGATGCAATGGAATTTTTTTAAAACGTGCTGACTTTATCATTCCATTAAATATAGTTAGAGACATTTTCACAGTGTCAACGGTATCAAATATTGGTTCTTTATCCTCCTGTAAATCCTTATTATATGCAAGTGGTAGTGACTTCATCAATGTTAGTAAAGTTAATAAATTACCATAAACTCGACCCGACTTACCTCGAATAAGTTCTGCCGCATCTGGGTTTTTCTTTTGTGGCATGATACTACTGCCCGTTGTATAAGAATCAGACAACTCCAACCAATCGAATTCACTAGAAGACCACAGCACAATCTCTTCACAAAAACGACTTAGATGCATCATAAGTATCGCGGAATTAGAACAAAATTCGATCGCAAAGTCTCGATCGCTCACAGCATCTATACTATTATGAGTAAGCTCTGGAAAATTTAGTAGTTTAGCTGTGTATTTTCTATCAATTGGAAATGCAGTTCCTGCAAGTGCTGCAGAACCAAGAGGCATAATATTGATACGCTTTAATACATCTTGAAAACGCTCTCGATCGCGAACTAACATTTCAACATAAGCTAGTAAATGATGCGCTAATAGAACTGGTTGTGCCTGCTGCATATGAGTAAAACCCGGGACTATAGTATCGGTGTGTTTACGCGCAAGTATCAATAATGTTTTGGTGAATGCGTTAATCTGCTGTAAAACTTCCTCTACTTCATTCCTTAAATAAAGGCGAATATCAAGACATACCTGATCATTACGACTGCGTGCCGTATGAAGTTTTCCGCCCACAGGACCGATCAGTTGAGTCAGGCGACTTTCTATATTCATGTGAATATCTTCTAGTCGGTCATCAAATTTAAATTGTTCTAATTCAAACTCCTTGAGTATCCGTTTTAATCCTCTAATTATTTTTTTTGAATCGGCTTGCGAGATAATTGAACACTTTGCCAACATCTGACAATGTGCAATGCTTCCTTGAATATCATAGGCATAGAGTCGCCGATCAAATGAGATGGATGCTGAAAATTGTTCCATCAATTTGTCGGTCGATTGTTTGAACCTTCCGCTCCAAGGCTTTTTCATTAAATTAAAGCTCCTTCAGGGTAATAGTTTGGAGAGTACACGGAATATAAGTTACGTGGCAGAAGCCGCCTGGGAAACATCTAAACTATTATTCCACTTATCTTTAGATACTATATTTACTTTGGTTCCAAGTGGTAAAACTTTTCCTAGAAAATGTAGGTACCACTCTTGAATATTGGGGCACCCCGCGCTTCCGTTTCGCCAATCAAAGTTTTTCTTATAAAACTCGTTCACCTTACTAGCGTTTACGCCATGGATACCATAACTCCCTAGTATAACATTATCGAGTTTTTTAAGTCCCAACCACCAATGACCAATTTCATGATCAGTATCACCGAATGGAATAGCTCGAACCCTTATACGACCATTTGTAGGTTCTTTTTTGTACCATGTGGGTTTGTAGACGCGATTTTTAATCTCATAATTACCTATCGGGGTCTCTTCCCCTTTGCGGCCAAAAATTGCTCTGATTTGGAGAATTTCTTCATCAGCATAATAAATACGCATAATACCTTGTTCCACAACACCCAGAACGTACCACAATGCAGGATCTCTTGTGTATCTAGCTATTTCATCGCCACCATAATTAATAATAGTTTGCTTACCTATTTGTAAATATTTTGTTTTGGGGTTTTCATAAATTTGTTTAAGAATATACTTAAGATTCTCTGTAATTTTATTGTTGTGTATCATTTGCTCAACCATCTGGTTCAGTTGTTCATTTTCTTTACTAGTTTTCTTGAGGCTTTTCTTAATTGTATCCAAACCCGCTTTAGAAACCAATCCGACTTGATTAAGTCCCGCATAATATGCTACGTCAACTTTATTCTTCGATTCGGCGCCCAAAAAACCTTGGTATATGATAAATCCCGATACAATTAAAAGCCCTAATACTGATGATGTGAATTTGATCGATTTTTTTACATTGCTTGATAGTCGATAACGCACCAGTTCAAACCTGATTTTTTTTGCTTTATCCTCTAGGGCATAGAAGTTTGCATCTTTAAATTTAATGAAAAGTTTACGTTCGAGTGACGAATGTTTCGCTCGTTGATCTGTCAGTTTACGAATAATGGAGTTAAGGTTTTCTCGCGTAAGACGGTCATAACTCCCCCTTGGGTCTTTATTAGCGAGCAGGTTAAATTCTGTTACTGTTAGGGCTTTGAGTTTGTCATCTAGAACCATATTAATGGTTGTCCTATCGAATTTATATTAGCTGACTAAAAATTAAGTTCAAATACTGAATGCAAACTTAAAAAATTGTTTCATTTTATTCAGAAATTATTTAATAACAAAATATTATTAATAATCGAAGTCTGTCCTTTTAACTTAAGCCACTTGCAATACGATTTAATGTATTACTAAACCCCATATGCGATTGCTTCTCAAGGTAGGTTTGAATTTCAGAGTTTGAATAAGCCAACGTTGGATAAACAACGTCCTCATTAAGAATACTTCTGGCAATTGTATTTATTCGATTCGATAAGGTTTTATCTTTACCGTAAAAAACGGTTCCTCGGTTGTTGGTAATATTTATAATTTTATGATCCGGCATTAGTCCAACAAGACGAATGCGATCTTTATATTCCTCGTATTGATCCAAAGTCTCAAGATACTCTCTTAATTGATCTAGGCATGGAGAAATTTCTTTGGTTTTTTTGCAACGGTTAAAAATAATACTCATTTTTTTATTGGCTAAAGCCTGAGTAACTGCTTTTTCACCTCTTTCTGTAATTAATTTATCAACATAAGACTTATCCAAACCTGTAAGCAAGCCTTGCGTATAATTCTTATAAAAATCTTCGTAATAATCTATAAATGTATGTAGCGCATCGATACTACCTTTGACAGCTATGTTATTACTTATATCAAACACAAATAAAACCTGATCAATTGTGTTCATTAGAGAAGACACGTGGTTAACTCCACCTGCAGGGGTATCGAGAACTACATGATCAAATTTTTCGCACACGCCATGAATGAACTCTAAAAATAAGGCCAAAAACTCTGGTTCATTAATTCGATTCCGATGGCTCTTTTTACCAAGAATAGGTACTTCTCCGCCAAGAATTGAAAATCCGTATTCTTCAATATAGGAAATGTATTCATTTATTTCTGGTCGTGCATTCTCTTCATTATCTCGCATTACTTTTTTAACTCTATCAATATCAATGCGGTTTAATAAATCATTGAAAGCCTTTTTTTTGATATCTGATGGTCGATGAATGACACCGCGATTAAGAAATAGCTCATGCAATTGATTTCCAAATTCATACTGCGAAAAATTAAACAGTTCTATATTCATATTTTTATACACCGCGATACTTTTTTGCAACTGCGGTCTATCATCAAAAGTAGTATCACCATTGACATGGCGCTTGAACCGGATAAGGATACTGTACAAGGTTTGCAACAAATCTATTTGATAGGTTTGGTTAGCTAATGTTTCAAATAAATCAAAAAATGTTTTTTTGGGGTGGCTGTTCAGAATGCCTGTAATGGTTGGTAACCTTAGGTCAAGATCAAAAAGACAAACTTGATTATTAGACTGCTTTTGGTTCAATGCCTGAGTTAATGCTGCCGCTATATTGATAGATAATGTAGTTTTCCCGACTCCTCCTTTATGTCCAATTATCGAAATAATTGCCATTTTAACTTCCTTTATTAATATTTTTTTTAGAAAACCCGGCAATAACTATAGTAATCTCACCTTTTAATTTTCGTTTGTCAGCAATAGTCATTAGCTCTTCCAGCGTACCCCGGAGCACTTCCTCATAAATTTTAGTCAATTCTCTAGCTAAAACCGCCTGACGATTACCCATAACCTGATAAAGCTCATTAAGAGTTTTTGCCAGTCTATGGGGTGACTCAAAAAGTACAATTGTCCGTTTTTCTTCTACTAAATTTTCGATAAAAGTTTTACGCCCTTTTTTACGAGGCAGAAATCCTTCGAACACAAAACGGTTAACTGGCAAACCTGACACCGTAAGCGCTCCCAATACTGCTGACGGACCAGGAAGTGAAACCACGGAGACACTTTCATCAAGAGCAGCTCGAACCAAATAATAAAGTGGGTCAGAGACCCCTGGAGTTCCAGCATCAGAAACGAGAGCCAAGTCCTGGCCTTTTAAAAGACGGGATATAAAATGATCAGACTTTTTTACCTGGTTATAACTGTTAAAGCTCGATAGAGGTGTCTTGATATCATAATGTTTTAACAATACCCCGGTTCGTCTCGTATCTTCTGCAGCAATAAGGTCAACATTATTGAGCATTTCTATTGCGCGGTGAGTAATATCTTTTAAATTACCAATGGGGGTACTTACAATATATAAAGTTCCAACCTCTATTTCTAACGTTACTTTGTTAT
>CAJJDL010000064.1 GCA_905182935.1 uncultured Nitrospinaceae bacterium
CTTCCTCCGGCAAATGCAAGTCCTATTAGGGCTGATCCCGTTCCAATAACTAGTAGATTTTTACTGATAAAAAATAAAGCAATTCCAACTCCAAATAAAACATTCAATATCATGCGAAGCACAACAAAGTTCATAGTGTCAAAGAGTCGAGCCCAGAAAGGAATAAACAAAAAACGCATTGTCTCTGGAATAATTGTAATTATTAGTGCAACAATTAATGGAGAAGCTTCAATTCCATAAACAGATGAAGCTATAAAGTCGACTCTCAGTGGAAGAACCCAGAGGTTGGCAAAACCCATAATAAACCAGGTAAGTAGAACGTATCCAAATGCTTTATCTTTAATTGTATACGCTAGGCTACCAAAGGGGTTGTTGTGGGAAACTTTTTCAATGGTTTGTGTGGGTATGGAACTCATTGCCCATGCTTTGGCTAGTGCAGATATTGCTACTACTGTTAGGACCCATCTATAATTAATAATATTAATTTCTAGTAATAGGGACCCGATAAGTCCAAATAATGCCGAGGTTGCGACGGTTAAAAGTAACGGCTTTGAAAAACTTTTAGCACGCGTCTCTTTGCGGTAGTTGTCGCCATAAATTGATGTTAGGTAGGGAAGTACAGCACCTCTACAAATATAAGCTATAGAAATCATTAGAACATACAATTCTAATATAGGTGTCCACGCGGCAATAATTAGGCCGATTGCGGATAATACTAAAGGAGCCGCGCCACAGTATGATTTTTTCAGTCCTTTTCCTGCGGTTAAATAAACTAAAGGAAGAGATAAAACCATTCCGATGAATGGGGCAGCAGCAATAATTGACTTCAACCGTTCACCGGCGTTGTAATGGCGAATAGCGATAAAAAGAGCAAAGGTTTGTATACCAGAGCTCATTATTCCTTCAAAAAATCCACGCCAGAGGTCATATTTATAAGTTTCTTTATGAAGTTCTGTACTTGTTAGTGAAGAGTATTCGAGAGGCATTCTTTCTTTATGCGACGTATATTTGAGAGAACTTCTTGAAGTATTTAGTGTCTGGAATTGTATTTAGGACCAAATATAATTAAGAGCGTTTGACCGTATACTAAATATTTTCAAATTGAAGGTAAAATTGTTTGTTAAAATAGGATAACCTAATTTAGGTGCTACTTAAAACCTTATTCAACAATTAAGTGTTAATGTATGTTTAGAGACAAAAATATTCCTGTGCAAGCAGAAATTATAGCGATCGGGAATGAGGTTGTTAGTGGACTGATTCAGGATACTAATGCAAAGTATTTAAGTCAGCAGCTGCATTTACTGGGGATCAATGTTTCGCGAATTACAGCCGTGGGAGATGATGGTGGTTCTATTTCTAGTGTTTTAGAAAGTGCCTTACGTAGGGTTGATATTATTATAACAACCGGTGGGTTGGGCTCAACACATGATGATATTACAAAAGATGTATTGGCTAGGTTTTTTAAATCCAAGATGAAGGTCGATGAAAAAGTATTAGCCATGCTTGAATCAGCATTTAAGGTACGTGAGAGAGAAGTCCCTGAAGGAGTGCGTCGCCAATGTGAAGTACCTGAAAGCGCAGAAGTCTTATATAATGAAAAGGGAACAGCGCCAGGCCTTCTTTTTAAACTTGATGAAAAAAAAATATTTTCTTTGCCTGGTGTTCCCCTCGAGATGGAATATTTATTTAATAAATATATCTATCCAAATTTACTAAAGTTGCAAAGGGGAGTGATCGTTCATCGTATTATAAAAATGGTAGGCCTGACTGAGGCTTCTCTTTGGGAAAAATTTGGTCCGGTTGATCCTTTAGAGAAACTTGTTACAGTTGCCTCGCTTCCTTCCTTCCTTGAAGTTAAAGTTCGCTTGTCCTGTTTTGAAGATAGCCTAGACTTTGCTAAATCAAGAATTAATAAAGCAGAAAATATGGTCATGGAGTCTTTAGGGGGATGGGTCTATGGAAAAGATAATGAAACTCTTGAAGGAAAAGTAGGAGAACTGGTTAAGAAAAAAAGATCTACTTTAGCTGTTGCTGAATCTTGTACTGGTGGATTGCTTGGTCACCGCTTGACACAGGTTCCAGGGAGTTCTGATTATTTCCTAGAAGGTGTGACGACATATAGTAACGAGGCTAAGGTTAACCGCTTAGGTATAAATTCGAAGCTTATTAGAGAATATGGGGCTGTTAGTGAAGAAGTTGCAATTGCAATGGCTGAAGGTATTCGTAGAACTTCAGGTTCTGATATAGGACTATCTATTACTGGAGTTGCCGGACCAGGTGCCAGTTATGCCAAACCATCAGGGACAGTATTTATTGCCGTCAGTGATCTAAGAGGATCACATTGCGAGGTTTTTCGATTTCATAATGATCGTCATAAAAACAAAGAAAAGTCGGCACAGGCTGCACTTGATCTTCTTCGGCGATGGTTATTAAACTCTATTAAAAGACATATATAATGAATCTAATAAACTGTAGGAAGTGTGACCATGAATATGATGGAGATACTATTTGTTGCCCTAATTGCGAAACACCGACTAACCATAATATCCCCAATTATCCTCGTTTTAAGGGGCCGGGCATTATTATGTTTTTTTGGATTTTTTTCGTAATCTTGATGATTGTAATGATGGTTTCTTATTTAGCGATGTGAGAGGAGCCTTTAATGTTTCATGCTATGAAAGGGCAGGATTAGAAGCATACCAGCAATAAAACCTCCAATATGAGCGAACCATGCTATTCCGCTATCATCACTAACTATGCCGTTAAATATCTGTATGAGTATCCAAATTATAAGTAGAATTATTGCCGGTATGCGTATAATAGTAATTAGGAGCTCAAGAAAAAACAATGTTTTTACTGGTGTAAAAGGAAATAGAATTAGATATCCGCCTAGTATTACTGAAATAGCTCCACTAGCTCCTACCATTGGAATTTCAGAATAGAGGTCTGTGAAGATGTGACTCATAGAGGTAATTGTTCCACAAATCATATAAAAAATAACAAATTTAAACTTACCCAAAACAGCTTCAATATTATTTCCAAATATCCAAAGGTAGAGCATGTTGCCTGCTAGATGGCCTATTCCGGAATGAAGAAACATTGATGAATAAATAGTGGGGTAGGCGTTGGTAGGTGAATCCATCAGGTGTACTGGAATCAGGCCATAATTTTGAAATATTGCAAAAGACTCTGTAGGTAGAATTGTTTGGTATATAAAGATAAATGTATTAGACGCAATAAAAATAATAGTAACTACAGGAAAATTTTTTGTCGGATTTTCATCTTTAAGTGGGATCATTTAAGAAATGGATCTCTTTTGAAGCGTTTTATTATGATAAAATGATTAATCAATATAACTATATAGAATCTTTTTAAATGAACGAAAAAAACTTACCTACTCCTAACGATGATGAATCGGCTCTTGTTGACGCCAGACCAGAAGAGTCTCGTGAATGGGTAATTAAAACCTACCGTAAGCATCAGAA
>CAJJDL010000065.1 GCA_905182935.1 uncultured Nitrospinaceae bacterium
GCATAGCCACCAGTTTATTTTTTAGACAAACATACGTACTAGGATGTTCTGGATTAGTACCAATAAGCTGATCGGTTAGGCCTAGTTCCTTGCACAATTCAACGGCCTGTGGTTTTTGTGAAATAAAAGAGTCAGGACCACGTTCAACGATAAACCCATCAAATCTTAACGTGGCAATTTTCCCACCAAAATTTTCAGATGACTCTAGAACGGTACATGCAACTGGAGTCTTTTTTGATATTTCTTTATGAACATGATAAGCCGCAGCTAAACCCGCTATACCGCCACCTATGATTACAATTTTTTTCATAGGTTTATTATTACATTTTCAAAAAATAACACAAAATCAGAAGCGAACTACCTCTAGGTTTTTAAAACGAGGTGAATCGGAGAGAAAAATACAATCTTCGTAAGCAAATTTATTCCTTCGAAGATCTATTTTTTTGAGGGTGGTCAAATTATGAGTGTCATGCAAAAAATTGAGACCTTCCCGCGTTATACTGTTGCCACTCAAACTCAGTTCCACTAAGTTCTTTAAGTGCTCGGATAAAACCAATGCTTTTACCGCTTGGTCTGATATAGAAATACCTCCAACCTTGAGAATTTTTAGATTTGAAAAGTTTCTTGAAGCGGCTAGATGTTGAATTCCTTTATCTTTTATATTATTTTTATTAAGAGTGACTTCCCTTAATTGCTCTAAGCTCGCTGACTTTGCTAACGCTAAAATACCCGCAGGCATAATCCCGCAGTTTTCAAGATTTAGTTTTTGTAAACCAGAAAAAACTTTTGCCCCCGCCAGAACGATCGCTCCCTTATTTAGGATCTGATTATCCATCAAATTAAGTGATTTAAGCGACGATAAGTTTTTGCTTTGTGACAAGGCCTCCAGCCCAACATAATCAAAGTGGTTATTTCTTAACGATAGGGTTACAACACCTGCCAACAAGTCTGACCGCCCAAGAGCCTTGAGTCCCTGGTTCTCTAACTGTTTTCCATTCAAGTTTAGCTCAGTCCCGGACAAATGTTTTTTTACTAGGTTGCGGATACGTAGATCCATCAGCGCGTTTGCACCTGTTTGGTTATATTTATTGTCATGCATTTCCAGAACCGCTAGCGACTCCATATGCTTTGATTGTGCTATGGCAGTAGCGCCTTCATTACCGATAAAATTGGAGTCGAGTATCAATTCCTCCACACCTGAAAGCATTGGAGATTTTGCGAGTGCAACCATTCCCTTATCGTTGATTTTGTTCCACCCTAGATTAAGTTTTTTCACAGGCACAAACGCACCTGTTTGCAACCAATCTATAATTGTGTCATCTCCTATTTTATTTCTACGCAGATTAAGTCGCGACAATGAGGCATTAGCTGTGCCGTCTGGGAATTTGGTTAACCGTTCCTGTCCAATATCGTTTAGCTCCAGATCCAATATTGACAACTGGCTTAACTTTGTGGACTTGATGAGGGCCAAAGCTCCCGAATCACCGATATTATTTTTGGTCAAAGTAAGAACCTGCAAGCTACTTAATGCTTTTGATTCCGCAATAGCATGTAGACCATCATCCCCTATTTTATTTGCATCCAGAGTCAAGACAGTTAAATTCGTCAACGAACCACATTGAGCCAAGGCCACAACTCCTTTACTCGTGAGTTCATTCCAACTCAAGTTTAATTGGGTTAAGTGTGATAAATCATACATTCTTGATAGAAGAAGGATTCCAGCATCCCCCAACCGTTCATAGCTAAGGTCGAGGCACGGATTTCCAGTTGCGATACTTTTTTTCAATAAATCAATAATATATAAGTCTTTTTTATGGGTATTCATTTCGGTCAGTCTTCAGAAGGACTATCATATGTAAATACGGGCAGGGCATTGAGTTTATTCGACTTAAATAGCAACTCTAAACCTTGAGGGTCCATTTGATTATATTTTATATTGAGCTCTCTTAAGGCAGGGAGACCCTGAGGGTTAGCTAGAGCGCTCATTCCTTCATACCCAATACGATTACCATCAAGGTGTAATATTTTTAGTTTTTTTAATTTTTTTGAGTTCGCAAGCGCACATGCCCCTCGGTCGCCAACTCGGTTAAAGGACAGGTCTAATGTCTCTAAATTGGATAATGTATCTGACTCCGCCAGAGCGACCGAACCGTCATCGGCAACCTTATTAGTATACAAACTCAAGTAGACTAATTTAGTGACTTGCTTCGATTCCGCTAGAGCCACGGCTCCGTCATCTCCAATAATATTTTCGTACAACCACAACTCTTTTAGCGGAGCAAAAATTTCCGCCTGAGCTAATTCTTCTAAACCTAAATTTTTGATTTTGTTTGTATGTAAGTATAGGACCTCTATATCTGGCAATGTAACATTTTCTGCCAAATCAGTCGCGATATCGTTATTGATGCCTCTGTTAGAAAAATCGAGCGTTTTGCCGTCCTTACTTAGGCCTCGTTTGATCCATTTGCGTATGAATGATAGGTCGTCTGCCATTTTTTTTTATTAGGAGTTAAGTAGGTTATTTTAGCGATGTGCTTTGAAAAGTAAAGAAGTAATTATTAGAGGTCTCGATCGATCAAAATTCGTACGAAACTTAGAGTGTGTTATTATTTTCTTCATATGACAACCTTATTTTATACTCGTTTGATATCTTCTCCGTTTTATAGGCTTCTCTTGGTTGGTATTCTTCTTCTCTTAATTGTTTCTTGTTCCAATCAAAAACCCGATGAGGATCAAGTTTTTCGGGTGTCTATCAGCAATGAGCCTCCGACCCTAGACTGGAGTCTGGCAACCGACAGTGTCTCCTTTGATATATTAACTAATATAATGGAGG
>CAJJDL010000066.1 GCA_905182935.1 uncultured Nitrospinaceae bacterium
TTCCATTTGGGTTCGTAACGGTTTATTCTAGTTCATTAATTAGTTTCAAATCAAAATATTAGCGTAATTTGCTTAATATAAAAAACCAATTTCATAGTTGTTTGTATAGAGGGCTAAAGTCTGCCCATGAAAATTATTATAAATTAGATTAGGTAGTAATGATTAAGTATATGTTTTTATTAATATAATTATTATTTAATCTAACTGTATAAATGGCAATTTACTGAATGTTGATCTTCTAAATGTGTGGTTATGGGTTGCTCCACTCTGCAACGATTAGTGGCTTCTGGGCAGCGTGGATGAAAATGACAACCGCTTGGTGGATTTAATGGAGATGGCACATCACCAAGCAATGGGATAATACTTCTCGATTTGCTAGGGTTTATTGTAGGTTTCGCAGCTAATAATGCTCTAGTATATGGATGTGCTGCGTTCGTGTTTAAAGTTTTTGATTGGGCAATTTCGACTATTTTGCCAAGATACATAACGGCTGTTCTATTGGATAAGTGTTTTACTACATTTAAATCGTGCGAAATGAATAATATTGTTATTTTTTCTGATTCTTGAAGTCCTTGAAGTAGATTAATTATCTGAGCTTGAATAGACACATCTAATGCAGATACTGGTTCATCGCAAACTAGATAACTAGGATTTAGTGCAAGCGCACGTGCAATACCTATTCGTTGCCTTTGACCTCCTGAAAATTCATGAGGATAACGACTCATAACCGAACTTGGTAACCCCACCTTGTGCATTATTTCTGAAACTTTTACCTTTAAGTTACTTGAAATGGCTAATCCATGCACAAGCATTGCTTCCCCAATAATTCGTTCCACATTGAAGCGCGGGTTAAGAGAACTAAAGGGATCTTGAAAAATGATCTGCATTTTTGGTCGTAATGCTCTAAGTTTTGCTTTGCTTATTTTAAAAATGTTATCTCCATCAAAAATAACTTCTCCGGAGGTGGGTTCAATTAGGTTAATTGACATCCGTCCCAAAGTTGTTTTGCCACAACCAGACTCACCGACTAAACCGAGGGTTTCTCCTTCTTCGATATCAAGAGAAATATCATCAACAGCCTTTAAATTTTTAGTTTTTTGTGAAAAAAAGCCGTCATTTATTGGATAATATTTTTTAAGGGAACGGATTCTTACTAAGGGCGTCATTAATGTTCCTCTACTGAATCATCATAAAGCCAGCATGCAATTTGATGTTCAGTATTGTTAGTTAAATTTATCATCTGAGGTTGTTTTTGGCATCGAGGCATATTTTCATCACACCTCGGATGAAACGCGCATCCTTGTGGAAGATTACCTGAGTGAGGCGCGGACCCTTTAATAGGCTCTAGTTTAGACCCATCGTTATCATCCTTTGGGATTGAATTTAAAAGCCCTCGTGTGTATGGATGCATAGGGTTTGTAAATATATTTTCTACGGTTGCTTCCTCAACAATTTTTCCTGCATACATGACCGCAACTCTGTCAGCAAATTGAGCAACGATGCCAAGGTTGTGAGTTATTAATAGGATAGCCATCTCGGTTTCTTTGCTTATGGTAGATAGAAGGTTAAGTATTTGTGCCTGAATAGTGGTATCAAGGGCGGTAGTTGGTTCATCAGCTATTAATAAAGAAGGACTACAAGCAATTGCCATTGCTATCATAATTCTTTGCTTCATGCCCCCAGATAATTCATGTGGGTATTGATCAATTCTAATTTCAGGGGAGGGGATAGAGACTTTTTTTAGTAGATCAATAGTTTGATTGCGAGCCTCTTTTGATGTGATTTTTTGGTGTTGAATTATGGCTTCACTAATCTGATCTCCGACCGTAAAAATTGGGTTAAGAGACGTCATCGGTTCCTGAAAAATCATACTGATATCATTACCACGTATTTTTTGCATTTCATTTTCTGAAAGATCTAGTAAATTAACTTTGTTGAATTTAATTTGGCCTGAATCATGATGGCCGGGAGGCATTGTAATTAACCTGAGAATGCTCAATGCTGTAACTGATTTACCGCAACCCGATTCCCCAACAATAGCTAGGGTCTTCCCTTGGTGTATTTGGAGGTTGACACCACGCACGGCTCTAATGACTGCGTCATCAGTATGAAAACTGGTATTTAGATTCTCGATACTAAGAAGTGGTGAGATTGATGGCATCTTGAATCCGGGACAGGAATCCCATTTTAGAGATTTTTGGGTATTTTAAGTATCGAATTATATATTTCAGTGGTCATGGTCATGGTCATGGTCATCGCTTTGAACGTTATCTGACCCTTCTTCAAAAATATCTTCGTATCGATACCCATCATCTTCATCAATTTCATACTTAGCCAAAGATGGGTCGATTCGATCAGTCCACGCATCAATTCCACCCTCAAGGCACTTTGAAGAAGAAAATCCCTGCTGGTGTAGCCATTTAACAAAGCTGGGGCTTCGTTCCTGTTTCCAATCGATAAGAATAAGCTCTCGATCTTTTTTAAGAGTTGACAGTATTGACTCGCTATTATCTCTGGTTATTAGTTGTGCCCCTTCAATACGAGCAATATCCCATTCCCAACTTTCTCTCATATCAAGAAGAGTTAGGTTGGATCCGCCAGCATCAAGGCGTGTATTTAGTTCCTCTGGTGTAATGATAGAAAGGTTGACTCCTTGGGGTTCCAACGTTTCGGCTTTAACTTCAGTGATTTTCAAAATATGATATCCATATTCAGAATGGACAGGGCCGATAATTTTATCAGTTTCGTCTATAGTTATTTTTTGACCCATTAGTGATAAGGCTGCTTCTTCCGGCATCCAACCGAGATCGCCACCTTGCTGTTTAGATGGGCACGTGCTATATTTTTCAACGACCTCGTTAAACGGCATGTCTGCATCGATAGCTTTTTTGGCGGCGACAGCGTCATCTATTGAGTGAGTGAATACTTGGCTTGCTCGAATTTGTACCATTGGTTAAACCTCCATAATACTTATAATTAATCTTTTACATCATAATGTTCTAATTGCTACATGTCAAAATGTTGGTTCACTTAATAATAAGTTTTTATATGGCAAGTGATTTAATCTAGACCTAACATTTTATTTAAAATAATCATTTAAATTAATAATATTAAAACATGTCATCTCCATCTTCTTTAAAGGCAGTGCTAGCGGCACTTATTGGAAACAGCTTGATTGCTGTGACTAAGTTTTTTGCTGCTTTCTATACTGGTAGCTCAGCTATGTTTAGTGAAGCTGTTCACTCCTGTGTGGATAGCGGAAACCAGTTATTACTACTTTATGGTATTAAAAGATCCCAAAAACCTGCCGACAAATCACATCCTTTTGGTTATGGTAAGGAATTATATTTTTGGAGATTTGTTGTTGCGGTCATGATTTTTGGGCTTGGTTCTGGCATTTCTTTTTATGAAGGATTTCACAAATTATCTAACCCTGAACCCATAACAAACGCATTTGTGAATTACATTGTTTTAGGATTTGCTGTTATTTTTGAATCTTGGACTTGCTGGGTTGCTGCAACTGAATTTAAAAAATCAAAGGGTAGTTTTGGGTGGTTACAGGCAATCCACAGAAGTAAAGACCCCGCACTTTTCACAGTCTTATTCGAAGATACCGCGGCTTTACTTGGCCTCTTAGTTGCCTTAGTTGCTCTTGCGTTAAGTGAAATTTATGCTCTACCAATTCTTGATGCAGTGGCTTCTATAATTATTTCATTTATTCTTGCTATCACTGCAATCTTTTTGGCTTTTGAATGTAAGGGGTTATTGACTGGTGAAAGCGCTAGTGATGAAGTCCTTGAAGGAATAAATAATATTATTGGCGAGAGTTTAGGAATTTATCATGTTAATGAAGTTTTAACCCTTCATTTGGGCCCAAACGATGTGTTACTTAATATTAGTTTGGATTTTGCAGATAATTTGTCCTCAAGCGAAGTAGAAGAATCTATCTCAAACCTTGAGTCAAAAATAAAGACAATGTTTCCTGACATTCGTCGCGTGTTTATAGAAGCTCAAAGTTGGGGGGCTCATCGGATTGAGTCAACTAGGCAAAAAAATAATTAATATGCTAATAGATGCTTTTTTTAATGTATTTAATCACCATAAGCCGTCCTTAGATATAAATTTTATATTTTGTTGTATTAACTGTTAATCCATGATTCTTTAAGAATTTTCCAGTGACCACCACTTTTAATCCATATAAGTTCTTTTACCCCAACATCCGAATATTTATCTGATTTAAATAGTTGAGTAAAGTTTAGTTTAATTTTATTTAAACTTTCACTTATTTTTACATTAGATGCCTCTATGGATAGATTGTTATTTTCTTCCAGTGCTCTTTTTCTTGAATCTTGCCACTTAGCGAGGTCGTGCTTAGAGTCTTTGAATTGATCTGAATAAAATGATAAGTATGTATTAACATCCTGCTTTGCCCAGGCTTTAAGCCACTCTGATAGCTCTCCATTAATAAATTTTGTAGGTTTAATACTAGAGTTTTTTGTAATTTTTTTGCCTTGTACCCATGTTTCTTTAACAATTTTCCAGTCGTTTTTATTTTTTTCTAAGACGAGTACTTTTACACCGGTATCTGAATGTTTATTAGAACTGTAGTCTTGAATAAATGTTAACTCTATAAAGTTTTTATTTTTTTGAGATTGAATGCTATGGAGATTTATTGAGATATGTTTATTTTTCCCGACAAGTGCATTCTTTCTAGATGCTTTCCAGTCTTTATGGTTACTTTTATCACCTTTGAAATTGTTTGAATAAAATGATAGGTATTTATTTATGTTCTGTGTTTTCCAAGCTTTAACCCAATTGTTAATAAATAAAGATGCAATGGTTGGAACGCTGGTTTTGGATGAATTTGCAATACTAACATTGCTGATTGCCAAACTATCAGATTGTGCTTTTCTCTGAGATGCAAGAGACTTTTTATGCTTAGCTTTAGATGTTTTTACCTTGTTTATTTTTTTGTATGAAGAATCTGAAAATTGATTAAAACATTCAGTATTATTTTTTCCCTTATTTACTTTTGAGCAATCAAAACCAAAGCCATTAGAATTAAAACTAGTTTTATTTTTTGATTTTAATTGTGGCGGTTTATCTTTCGAAAATGAGTTTAGGCCGGGTAATCTTATGTTTTTACCCATGTTATTCTCATCCAAAAAAGCACTTAGTGGCTTTAATTTTAAACCAGGTTTATTTAATCTTACTTCTTCATAAACTACTGGCGAAAATGCTCCAACTGTTACGATAACTCCAGTGGCCGCACACGAAGTCAGAAAACCACACGCAACAATCAAGCTTATAAAAGTAATATTATTTTTCATTATGGTCCCCAGTAAGTTTAATTTTTTGGTAATATTATCATGTTTTTATTTGTAATCCAATAAGAATGAAGGACTCCAAGTTTCTTTTAATATTTTCCATTTTCTGCCTTCTTTTTTCCAAATAAGTTCTTTTTCGCCTAAGTCTACAATATTTTTTGCTTCATAACGTTGGATAAAAGTCATTTTAATTCTGTCATCTAATAATTCGATCCTTATTTTGCTTACTTGAATCAATATGTTGGATGCGTTTTGTAGTGACTGTCTTCTTTTAGCCTCCCACTTTGAACGAGATCTTTTAGGGTCTTTAAAATTTTTAGAATAAAATGATAAATATAAATTAGTGTTTTGGCTTTCCCATGCTTTTACCCATTCATTAAGTTGGCTGGTGACCATTCTCCTATTATTCCAGTTGTTAAAAACGCCAAGCTCTTGATCTTTGGTTCTTGTCGATGGGGGAATAATGGTGTCACTTCGGCCGTTAAGTTTTATTGTTTTTAGTTCTTTTTGTATTTTTTTTGAGTCATCTTTTATTTGTTCTAATTCTAGGCGAAGCCTTTTATTTATCAGTTTAAGAGAGTTAGTTATTTCGAGTTCTTTACGCAACGATGCGTTATTAGTTTTAAATATGTTTATTTCTTGAGAGTTTTTTGCTGTTAGTTCCTCAAAAGCTTTTGAGTGGGCTATTTTAACTGCTTGGGTTTTAGTAGCATCTTGTTTGGAAGCAAGAATTGCTGCAGACTTTTCAGATATAACTCTCTCGAGTGATTTTTTCAGAGAGATTGTGGTCGACTTTAGGCTACTTATTTCCTTGGAACTTTTTGTAGATAAATCATCAAACCTTTTATTACCTGCCAAGATGTCAGTTTGAGCTTTGGTAGTAGCTTGTTTGGTAGCAAGAATAGCTGCAGATTTTTCGGAGTTAGTTTTTTCGAGTTCTTTACGCAATGATGCGTTAGTGGTTTTAAATTTGTTTGTTTCCTGATTATTTTTTGCTGTTAGTTCCTTAAAAGCTTTGGAACTAGCCATTTTATCAGCTTGAGCTTTGGTCGCATCTTGCTTGGCAGCAAAAATGACTGCAGATTTTTCAGATTTAACCTTCTCGAGTATTTTTTCTAGAGTAGTGGTATTAGTCTTTAGAGTATTTATTTTTTTGGAACTTTTTG
>CAJJDL010000067.1 GCA_905182935.1 uncultured Nitrospinaceae bacterium
AGTACTCTAATTCATATGCGCTGAATCAGGAGTTTGAGTCTATAGGGCGTGATCTTCGAGCGTCAACCATGAGCGACCACACATACTTTGGTTTTAGCCCACACATATCTAACTTAGAGCGTTCTGTAGAATTGTTTTCAGATTTTTTTCTAGAGCCTACTTTTCCCGAGATCGAATTAGAACGAGGAATAATTCTTGAGGAATGTCTAGAGGATCTAAATGAGAAGGGTATAGATGTTGATATTAATAATCTTGCCTGTAAATTACTTTATCCAACCGATTCATTATCCCGCCCAACAATTGGGACAGAGGAAAGTATAAAAAGTCTGAATGTGGCAGACTTAAAGGAACAATATTCGCGATATTATGTTCCTCAAAATATGATTTTAGTCGTCTCTGGACGGGTTGATCATGATGTATTTTTGAGTTATACCCAGAAATATTTTTCTCGATTGATTGGGGAGGGTTGTGTTTCCTCGGATTATTTTAATGGAAGAATTGATGAAGTTCAGCCGCATCCAGAGCTTTTGTTTCAATATGATTCCGACAGTCAAATCCAATTGCAGATATGTTTTCGTGCACTTTCTTATAATCACCCTGATTATTTTATTACAACTTTAATTTCTCGTATATTTGACGATGGTGTGACTTCTCGATTGCAAAATATTTTACGGGAACAAAAAGGGCTTGTGTACTCAGTTGAATGTCGCGCGACAAGCTTGCCAGACAAGGGTACGATTGACTTTGATGTGTCTGTTCGCCCGGAAAAAGTTATTGAAGTGGCAGAGATTCTATTTGATGAAATTAAGAAATTTATTTTCACTGGTGTTGGCGAAGATGAGCTTGGGCGAGTTAAACAGCGATACGGATATGACTTGGACTATGAGGTGGATGACCCATATAGACAGATTATGCGTTATGGATTTTGTCATTTATATGCATCTGAATTTACAGCTGAAGAAGAAAGGATAAGAGTATCTCAGATCACAGTACTTGATATCTTAAGGGTAGCGCGGGAAATTTTTATAGCTGAAAAACTTAACTTTATTCTTGTTGGTCCTTATACGCCAGACCTAAAAAGTAAATTAAATTTGCTTGTTCAGAGGTTTTAGTTCGATTTTGAAGTTCTTCTAGTTAATTCATTAGTATGACAACAAATAAATACATTAAAATTAGTTCTTTTTCTATCGCCTTGTCCTTATTGATATGTTTTATGCTTTTTTCAGGATGTGGCTCGAACTCGATGGAATTCTGTATAGAAAGTGGTGAATGTGACTTAGCTGTGGATGTTGTCAAAGTGGCAGGTGAGATACCAATGAACCCCGATAACTCTTTCTGGGAAAATCCTGATCATCTTAAGACTCAGTTGATTGAATTAGGACCTCAAATGATAACAAATCCAAAATGGCCTGATCCATCAATTAAGTCTGTAAAAATTTCGGGTGTTCATAATGAAATTGAAATTGCACTGTTATTAGAATGGGACGATCCTGGTATGGAAAACACGATTGAAGTATCAGCGACTCACACAGATCAAGCAGCTCTAATGTTTCCGCTGTCTCCAGGAAAGGAGCTTCCTGCGATTACAATGGGAAGCGAGAATGAAATTGTTAATATTTGGCAATGGAGGGCGATTTGGGAGCCTTATCTAATAGATAAATCAAAAATAAATAATAGAGCTCGCAGGGAAAATTTACTAGGTAGTATTCGTCGTTCACCAGTTGAAGATTTAACAGCAGCTGGTTACAGTACATTAACCACTCAAGATGAACAAAATGTGTCAGGACGTGGTACATGGAAAAATAAAACTTGGCGTGTAATTTTTAAAAGATCGTTATTAAATTCTGATAATGCTGATATCCAACTAAAAAATTCAACGGCAATGGCTATAGCAATATGGAATGGTGGGAACCGAGAGCGTAATGGTCAAAAAGGCATCTCAAACTGGATCCTTTTGCGTTTAGAATAAGGTAAGTTTAAGTGTGCTTTGTTTTAATATTAGTTTTAAATTTGTTAAATTTATTAGTAAGTGAACGGCCAACAGTTTCTTTCAACTCTTGAGGCACCCAATAGATTTTTTCTATTGGCCAGTTTTCAATATTTTTTATATCAAGTCCTTCTTTTTGGTAGGGGCCATCCAAAGCTTCTTCAAGCCCATATACGATAGCATTAGAATAAAGGTTTAAATACTCTTCCTCGATTGCTTCGGGATCTTTTAGTCCGCCCAGAAACTTTTGTAGTAAAGTTGTCATGATGGGGTCAGCGTGTTCTTGAAAATCGGATGTTAATGCATCGTATAATGTGTAGTAAATAATAAGAACATCTTGGAGAAGAAACTTATACTCTTCTGTCGGCCTTTTGACCGGGCGACTGTTCATATCTAGCATTTCTTTAACGACTTTTATATTCCGAATTGTGTCGTAAATCACAGAGTCTACCCAAGGCATATTATTCCATACATAAAATGCTCGAAAAAATTTTAACTTGTTATTTTTTTCCCACATTTGAAGCACAGTTGTGGGTTTTTTTTTATTAGTGTAGGGGATAGATTCACCCCATCGTGGTTTAATAAAGTGTAAGTTATAATTT
>CAJJDL010000068.1 GCA_905182935.1 uncultured Nitrospinaceae bacterium
TCTTCAAATACATCTTCAACATCAGCCATATATGTAGTAGGTTTTGAATTCCCAATGTCAGCTTGATGTGCTTTTGCACAAACACTAAAGTGATGAACTCCTTTATCATCTATAATGGGAACAATTATTGTATGATCAGCAGCATGAGAGCCCCCGTGATAAGGGGAGTTAATTAAAAAAGCATCACCTCTTTTTTTGATTGGATGAAATTTATCAATATTTTTTGCCATTAAATCTGGTCCTGCCAAAACATGAACAGGTAAACTTTCATCTGCAGTTATAAATGAATTATTTGCATCTAAAATACAGCAGGAAAAATCATGCGCCGTATTTAAAACCCCTGATCTACCTGTGCGCATAAGTGTGTTAGCCATTTGCTGGCAAACACCTTGAAATTTACTACTTATAATTGCTAGTTCTGCTCCGTTCATAATCTTAATACCTTTTGATTTATTTTAATTGCTACCATAATAATGAGGAACCTTCATCAATTTGTGTTTCTTTTTTGTTATATTTTAAATTTATTTCCAGACTGTTGAAATTATTTAATTTAAATTTTACTTTAGGATCTATCAGAATTGTCGTAAAAGGAGCTTCAATTAGAGCCGGTCCTACTAAAGTTTTACCAATCTTTAAATTTTCATAATTTAAAACTTTTGTTTTTAAGCTCCTCAATTTTTTAAAATAAACGTTTCTAAATTCAGAATCCTTTTTATTAACTTTATTTTTTTCTTTATTAACTGTTAATTTAGTATTGCTCATTTTGCATGATATTCTTGCATGCCATTGCATAATTTCTATATCGCTTTCAATATCATCTACTTCAAACATTTTTTTATGAGTGTTATGAAACTCTTTTTCTAAAATATTAACATTTTTAATTTTAAGATTTTTATCTAAAAATATTGGAACTTCTATTTCCCAAACTTGACCACTATATTTTGCTTCAATGATATATTCAATAGTGTGAGATAAACTTTTTTTGCCAGGACCTTTTAAAAATTTTTTACACTTTAAAGCAAGTTCTTTTAATGCTAAATTTGCTCCACGGTAATCAAAATTTTTTGTGTTAGTTGTAAATGTTAATGAGAACTCATTTGTAATGTCAGCAACCATAGCTCCTGCTGCAGATAATACAGGTCCTAAATCTGGAATAATTATTATTTCGCAACCCAATTTTTTAGCTAAATTCACTATATTAATTCCTGAAGCGCCTCCTCCTGATATTAAAACTGATTTACTTGGATTAAGACCTTGGTGAATAGTTAGGCTTTTTATTTCTTGTGCCATATTTTCTGTTACAACATCCAATATAGATAAGGCTGCTTCTTCAATGCTAAGTTTTAATTTAGATGCGATTTTTTTTATAGATTTTATTGCTAAAGTAGAGTTTAGCGTTAAGTCCCCTCCAAGAAAATTATTTGGATTTAAAATTCCGCATACCAATGCTGCATCTGTAACAGTTGGTTCTGAACCGCCCTTATTGTATGAAGCTGGACCTGGATTTGCTCCAGAACTATTAGGTCCAACATGCAATAACCCTCCCTCATCAACTGAAGCAATACTTCCTCCTCCAGCTCCTATACTTCTAACATCAACAGATGGAAAACCTGTCATATGGCCTCTATATTTTTGGCCTATCCAAGTTTCTTTCGTTCTAGGAATTTTTCTGTCTTTAATTAAACTTATATCAAATGTGGTCCCACCCAAATCAGTAACAATAGCTTGTTGATTATTTTTACATTTTTCAAGATAGAAATTACCACCAACAGGAGCCATTGATGGGCCTGAATTAATTAAATGAATGGGGGAGCTTGCAGATAATTCAATATTTCTTACCCCGCCTTGAGAGGTAACCATAAAAAATTGACCTTTAAATCCTTTATCCTCCAGATTGTTCTTTAGATTTGAAAGATACTTAGACATAATAGGTTTTAATGATGCATCTATGCATGTGGATGATGCTCGTCTATATTCTCGTAAAGTTGGATTTACTATATGAGATAATGAATAAGGTATGTTAGGTAATTTCTCTTCTAAAATTTTAGCTACATTATTTTCATGAATTGGATTAACAGTTGACCATAAGAGGCAAACAGCAATAGATTCAATTTTTAATTTTTTTAGATTATTAATAATTTTCAGAAGACCTTTATCATCTAAGTTTTTTGAAATTGAACCATCATAATTAATTCTTTCAGGTATCTCAAATGTAAGAGATCTCGGAATATACGGATCAGGGTACTCTACAGTAAAATTAAAAATTTCAATCCTTCCACCTTCTCTAAAAAGCAATATATCTCGGTGACCTTCTGTACAAAGAAAAGCAGTTTTTGCAGTTTTTTTTGTTAAAATAGCATTTATTGCATGTGTTGTAGCATGGGTAAAAGTAGTGAGATTGGACAAGAAATACTCAATTGAAACATTGATAGATTCTGCTGCTTGAAGCAATCCATTTAATATTCCAACACTAGGATTTTCTGGTGTAGTTGGAACTTTAAAAACAGAAATTATCCCTCTCTTGTTTTCAAAAAGTATATCGGTGAAAGTTCCACCTGTATCAACAGTTACGCGCATAAAATTTAAAATTAAAACAATAAATGTTTTAATTCTCCCAGTTTAAAAATTAATCTTAAATAATAATCTTAGTTTGTTGTTAAAAACCCATTGAAAAAAATTACAATGGGTTTCTATAACGATTGATTGTTTAAATTATTGCATTAACTTGGTCCAAACTTTGTCAACGAGACTTGTCGCATTCTCATTACAAGCTTGTCCAAATACAACTGGAATCCCATCAGGAACTTGAATATTCGTCGCATTTTTCATGTCCTCTGATAAATATTTTTTAGATTCAGGTATTGCGTTTGCATAAGAAGCAAAGTTAGAAAGTATAGCCATATTTTCAGGATGCATCATAAAATTCATGAAGGTTTTAGCCTCATCAATATTTTTAGCACCTTTTGGAATTACTAAGCTATCAAACCATCCCACTACGCCTTCTTTTGGATAAGCATAAGTTAGGTCATCAACACCTTCCCATTTACCAACCTGGCTATATCCGTCCCAGTGTGCATGCATTATAACTTCCGAACTCATTAGACGATCATTGATTCCCTCTGATGAGTAAGCAGTAACACATTTTTTCTGTTCTAATAAAAGATCTAATACGGCTTGCATTTCATCTGGATTTTCTGAACAAAAGTTTGAACCAAGGGCAAGATGCGCCATGTTAACAACTTCATCTGCAGATTTGAAAACTGCCAATTTACCACAAACCTCATCTGATGGTTTAAAAAATTCCATCATTGATGATCCGTTTCCTGAGTATGCGTTTGCTCTATAAGCAAAGCTTGCTGATCCTAATTGCCACGGTGTAGAATATTCTGCAGTTGGATCAAAGGATGGTCCTTGAAATTGTTTTGCTACATATTTATAGTTTGACATATCTTGGATGCCAGATACTTTTTCAAGAAGCCCTTCTTTTATCATTATTTCAACAAAATGTTGTGATGGTACAGCGAGATCATATCCTGTTGAGCTTCCCCCTGCTTGCAATTTAGCTAATAAAGTCTCATTAGAATCGTAAGTATCTACAG
>CAJJDL010000069.1 GCA_905182935.1 uncultured Nitrospinaceae bacterium
CGAGTGCTTCAGGGACAAGGCCCCAGACGGCGATAGGGGGGGGGCGCCACGCCCATCAGGTGAGCTCAGATGGTATGGGTTTTGGAGGCGCAGGACGTGGCATTAATTAAAACTTTCTAAGTTTTATAAATGGGGTCAACCTTTTTGGGTTGGCCCTATTTTTTTATTCCATAACCTAAACCAATTGAGGAGGTGTATGATTATTTATTATAAACGACTTTTTTAAAATATTTATAACGCCATATAGGGTGCTTGTAAATTAGTCGAGTTAGGTAAGTCGTTTCTCCTGTAAAAAATAAAAACAAAATTCATAATACTGGGTAAGGCTAAATATAATAGGTTTTGGATGGTATTAATAATTGTCGTAGATACTATTAATTTTGATTATTTTTTATCCACTCAAACATTGCTTCTCCAAAAATTCTATACCCATTTTCATTTAAATGACCATCGATAGGCCATCGTGTTTCCATCCCATTTTTTTTTGATTCATTTAAGGAATCAGATAAAGGAATGTAACCTATTCCATTTACCATACAATATTTTTTAAGAATTTCAGATAATAGATAACCTGGTAAACGTCCATGTTTAATAATATGCGACGATGCATCAACAATAATAAACTTTGTGCCAGAATTAGTAATATTTTGGTTTAAGACGTCCAATACTTTTAAATTTACATAAATAGCAGACTCATAATTAGGGAAATTAATACTACCACTGAATAAATTATCCGTTATTCGAGGTGTAAATGTTTTGATTAACATTTTTAATTCATTTTTCATTATGAGTTCTGGATGAAGCTTAGCGTTTAAATTTTTTAATCCTAACTTGATTTGTTTAAAGAGGTTCATTAAAAAAACCTTATGTTCCCGAATTCTTGTCCTATCCTCTCCAAAATAATTTTTAATTCTATCTTGCTGTAGGAAGACAAATTTCTCATATATCTGTTTTGTTGGGGGATAAAATTTTAGGTCTAATTTATTTAAAACTTGAGAGATCTCAGTAATTTTATTTTTTGTAATAAGGTTTTTTAAAGAGCTTATTAAATGTAGATATTCTTTCTCTGTAGGAGTTGTAAAGTTTCCCGATTTAGAGTGGTGTATTTTTTGATCGACTAAATATTTATAAAAAGGGCTAAAGTTTAGGACTGTTAATGGCGATTGAAATTTGTCGCTTTTAGATCTCGTATTAAATATTGGACGTACATTAAGTATTTTTCTAGAGTCGACACTGTCAGTGATTGCGGATTGAGGGGCAATGGTTCTCCAGATATCACCTTCAAAAATAAATAGAAAAATATAGTCTGGGTTGTACTTATTGGCATACTTACGGTAAGTAAGGTAGCTTTGCCCTATTCCAATTCCATCAATTCCAAAATTTAAAACCTCGTATGATTTATTCCCGTTACCTTTTAGGTTTTGGTTAAGAAGGCTTTCCAACTTTTGTCCAGGTGTATTTTTAAATTCGACTTGCCTTGCCGACACAGAAGAATCACCCAATAAAGCAATTCTTTTTATACCATTAGGTTTTAAAATAGATCTATCATGATCTCTAAACCCCAGAGAGTTATGCTTGATCTGAACTTTAAATTCATTTTGATACCAATTGCTGCCAGTATGGGTATATTCCAAGTTTGGAGTCATCCTCCAACCAATGAACTCATCTGGAACTGCATATAAAGTTTCATGACCCGGGTTATAAAAAGCATATGCTTTCCCTATAACTTCGATAAGGATTAATATGATTACTATGGTAAAAAATTGAGCGATCAATAACTTTGAAATTGAATTAAATTTTTTCATTAAGCGTCTATTTAGATTTTAATCGAATGACAGTTGACTTGCCGATATCTTTATCGGTATTCAAAAATAAAAGGTTGGCAACTAGAAACTATTTAGTTTGTAGAAGAACGACAGCGTAAGCGGATATACCTTCTTCGCGTCCCGTAAATCCGAGGTTTTCGGTTGTTGTAGCTTTGATGTTGACTTGGTCGGAATGAATTTTTAGGCATTCTGCGATATTACTAGTCATTGCTTGAATATGTGGGGCGAGTTTGGGTTGTTGCGCAACGATCGTGGTATCGATATTGGTAATCTGGTAACCACGTGCAGCAACAATTTTTTCAGTTTCTTCTAATAATACTAGACTGGACACGCCTTTCCATTGATCGTCTGTATCGGGGAAGTGTTTTCCGAGATCACCTGCACCAGAAGCCCCTAGTAGAGAATCGCACAATGCGTGACAAAGTACATCAGCATCAGAATGCCCATCAAGCCCTAAAATATGCGGGATGTTGACGCCACCGAGAATAAGTTTGCGTCCTTCGACCAGACGATGAACATCGTATCCGTTTCCTATCCGGTACATAATTAAATAGATATTTGGAGGTTAATGTATTACCGTGATCAATTTTTTTACTTCTTTGCGAGCCCAACGGTCTGCCAAGAGAACATCTTCTAACGAATCTATATTGTGGGATTTATGATTATTCATAGCCATTCTAATGATTTCGGAAATATCTTTAAAAGGAATCTTTTCGTCAAGGAAAGCCTGCACTGCGACTTCGTTTGCGGCATTGAGTACGGCTGGCATGCTATGTCCTGCCTCTAACGCTTCTTGAGCTAGCTTGATGCAGGGGAATTTTTCATAATCAGGTTCTTCGAAAGTTAATTGTTTGATTGCGGCGAGATCCAATGAAGGCAATGTACATTCTATTCGATCAGGATAGGTCAAGGCATATGCAATTGGCACCCGCATATCAGGTATCCCTAGCTGAGCAATAATGGAGGTATCAACAAATTCAATCATCGAATGGATGATACTTTGTGGATGCACAATTATTTCAACACAGGTATCGAGTCCAAATAACCATTTTGCTTCAATATACTCTAGACCTTTGTTCATCATCGTTGCCGAATCGATGGTTATTTTTGCTCCCATTTTCCAGTTGGGATGATTGAGAGCTTCTTTAACAGTAACGTTTCTCATCTGCTCTTTTGTAAAAGTTCGGAATGGCCCTCCGGACCCTGTAAGAACAATTTTCTTTATGAGCTCTTTTTTTTCCCCGTTAAGAGCCTGTAGAATTGCGCTATGTTCACTATCGATAGGAATAAGGTTTGCTTTACCATTTGTTTCACGGAGTACTAGTTCCCCTGCAATAACCAGAGTTTCTTTGTTAGCCAGAGCAAGGTCCTTGCCTGATTGAATTGCGGCTAAGGAAGGAACCAATCCTGCACTGCCAACTATGGCAGAGACCACTAGTGATGATTCGGGGTGGGTAGCGACCTTGAGAGAACCCTCTTCTCCACAAAGAATTTCAACATCCTCATCTTGGAGTAACTCTTTAAGCAAGCTAACCTTAGAAAGGTTGAAAACAGAAATAAGGGAGGGTTTAAATTCTTTAACCTGTTGAGCAAATAGTTCAACATTGTTTCCTGCGGCCATCGCGGAAACAGAGAAACGATTTCTATTTTGACGGACAACATCAAGAGTATTTACTCCGATCGAACCAGTGGACCCCAAAAGCGAAATCATTTTCATCAGCAAATATCAACCTATGACTTAATAAGATTAATTTAAAATCGTTTTGTTTGAATAAAAACGTATTAAATAATAAAGAACTTAAAATAACAATAAAATACAGGTCCAGCAAATAATAGGCTATCAATACGATCTAAAACACCACCGTGACCAGGAAGAATATTTCCAGAATCCTTAATACCTGCCTGACGTTTTAACAGAGACTCTGCTAGGTCACCGAATTGCCCAATAATACCGCAAATAAAGGCCACAAGTAAACAATGTCCCATCATTATATGATCTAAAAATGAAAATCCGGCAATAAGTCCGGCGGTTAAACTTCCTGCAAGACCGGCAATGGCACCTTCTACAGTTTTATTCGGACTTACCATAGGTGCCATTGGAGTTTTGCCAAAGTTTTTCCCCCAATAGTACGCTGCAATATCTCCTAGCCACGTAATAAGAAATAGAAAAAGAATTAGAAGATTACCACCTTCAAAATTACGGATGAGCAAATAACATCCTCCCAGGCCCGCAATATAAAGAATTCCGAAAAGGGTGAATGAAATTTGATCTATGGCTGTCTTAACGTTATCTTCCTGAAAAAACCATACCCCAAAAAGAGTTACACTTGTCGCAAGGCCCCATTCCACCATGAAAGCGGCATCAAAATAAAAACTAGCAAGTAAGATAACACTCAATACCATGCCAAGAATGGGGAATCCACGAATTCCTACCAGATCAATAATCTTAAAATATTCATACACTCCAGTGATCGTAACGATACCTACAAAAAAAAGAAATAGAGGAGGGGAACCGAAATATACAATTCCTACAACAGTTGGAACCGCTATGAAGCCTGTTAATAGTCGTTTCAATGATTACTCTCTATCATAGTTATTAATAAAAGAGGATTGCTAAACAATGGAGTTACATATATTTTATAAAGTTTTGTAAAAACTCAATGCATTACTGCCTCTAAAATAAGATGCAAGAAAATCTTGGTGAAAATTATGATTTTAAAATTTGTTCATGAGTCATACCAAATCTTCTTTCGCGTCCTTGAAAGTCAATGATCGCATGCAGTAGGTCATCTTCTTTAAACTCAGGCCACAGTACTTTTGTGTAATATAACTCGGTATAAGCGATCTGATACAAAAGAAAATTACTTATACGCATTTCTCCACTGGTTCTTATTAATAGGTCTAGGTCAGGAAGAGTATTAGTATGAAGATAGTTTTCAAAAACAGAGTAGTTAATATCATCTATACGTAGTTCACCAGAAACTACCTTGACCGCAATCTGTCGAACCGCATTTAAAATTTCTTGACGTCCCCCATAACTCAATGCGAGCGTAAGAATCATACCATTACAGTTTTTTGTAAATTCAATTGCATGCGTTAAAATTTTTTGAATTTCTTCTGGTAGTTCTTCGACTTGGCCGATGGTATTAAAGCGAATATTTTCACTTTTCATTCTATCTAATTCTTTACTTAGGTAATGGTCCAGGATTTTCATTAGAGCATTTATTTCAACTGGCGGGCGATTCCAATTTTCATCGGAAAAGGAGTATAGCGTAAGGGCTTGTATCCCTAGTTTTCGAGATAAGCTTACAATCCGATCTACAGATTTAACTCCCTGCCAATGACCTTGAATCCTGGGGAGAAAGTTTTTCTTTGCCCAGCGTCCATTGCCATCCATTATAATAGCGATATGCTGCGGGATTTGAGCTAGGTCTATTTTTTCAAGTAATGGTGAGTCTATCGAAGTAAGATCCATCAGAATTATAGGTGTAAAATTTATATATTTGTGGAAATTGGCTCTTCAGGTTCAAAAGTACATTGAAATAAAATTTGGTAGTATTTTTTAGGCCATACAGTTGCATGTTAATTATATAAGCATAATAGCGCAGCCGTTAAACGTTAAGAATATCTTTTTCTTTTATTTCGGACAATTTTTCGGCATCTTTGATACATTCGTCAGTAATTTTCTGTAATTTTTCAAGCCCTTTTTTTCCGTCATCTTCAGAAATCACATGATCTTTTTCCATGGTTTTAAGCTTCTCATTAAAATCACGACGCACATTACGAATTGCAATCTTACCTTCTTCTGTATATTTTTTGAGAACCTTAACTAGTTGCTGCCGCCTTTCTCCGGTTAGTGGAGGAATATTTAGTCGTATGATACTACCATCATTGTTTGGAGTCAGACCAAGGTCAGACCCCGAAATAGCTTTTTCAAGATCCTTAAGTATTGAAACATCATAAGGTTGGATTGTAATAGTTTGGCTGTCCGGCACACCCAGTGTTGCTAACTGATTAAGAAGTGTTGGTGTACCATAATAGTCTACTTTAATTCCATCAAGAATTGCACCATTGGCACTTCCCGTACGTAATTTTGAAAGCTCCTGACGTAAGTGATCCAAAGAATTATTCATCTTTCTTTCGCAGTCTTTGAATAAATTTTCCATTTATAAATCAACTCCTACTCTAGTTCCAAGGGCTTCACCCATGAGGACTCTTTTAATGCTACTTTTCTCACGAATATTAAAAATAATCATTGGTAGTTTATTATCCATACACAATGATACGGATGTTGAATCCATTACCTTCAGTCCTTTTTTTAAAATTTCCAAGTAATTTAACTGGTCAAATTTAACCGCAGAATCATCGATCATTGGATCGGCCGAATAAATACCATCTACTTTGGTTGCTTTAAAAATAACATCGGCCCCTATTTCGATGGCGCGCAAAGATGCGGCAGTATCCGTAGTAAAATAAGGATTACCTGTTCCTGCAGCAAAAATAACTACACGGCCTTTTTCTAGATGCCGAATAGCTCTTCTCCTAATGTAAGGCTCAGCAACTTGAGGAATCTCCATGGCGGATTGAACGCGGGTTTGTATACCGACATCCTCTAGGGCATGTTGCAAAGCTAACCCGTTAATAATTGTAGAAAGCATACCCATGTAGTCGCCTGTTACACGTTCCATCCCTAGTTTACTGGCAGTAGCTCCACGAAAAATATTACCACCACCAATAACAATAGCTATCTCTACACCTAAATTTTTTCCATCAAGAACTTCGTTCGCAAGATTTTTAATGGCTCCAACGTCAATACCAAAGTCACCATCTTGCTCAGCAAGACTTTCGCCACTTAATTTAAGCAGGACTCTTTTGTATACCGACTTATTCATATTTTAATTACCAATTTCAAATCTACAAAAATTACCAACCAAGATATTTTCACCTAAGAGAGCTATTTTTTGTTTGATAAAATCTTGTATCGTAGAGTCCGTATCTTTGATAAATTTTTGTTCAAGAAGACAGTTTTCTTCATAAAATTTATCCATCTTTCCAGTGACAATTTTATCAATTATTTTTTCTGGTTTTCCGGAATCTCTTGCTTGGGCAGCAAAAATTTCTTTTTCCTTTATGAGAATATCCTCTGTCACTTCTTCGCGAGAAACAAACTTTGGTTTGGCGGCAGCAATATGCATACAAATATCCTTGCCTAATTGCTGAAAATCAGGTGTCTTGGCAACGAAATCTGTCTCGCAGAGCAATTGTGTCATGACCCCCATTTTATTTCCAGGATGTATATAAGTAGACACTGCACCTTCACCAGTTTCCCGGTTGGCTTTTTTATCTGCCCTAGCAAGACCCTTCTTACGAAGGAAGGTGACAGCTTCTTCAATATTTCCGCTAGTTTCCTTGAGTGCATTTTTACACTCCATAATGCCTGCGCCTGATTGCTGGCGCAAGCCCTTGACCATTTCAGCTGTAATTTCCATTCTTACTTTCCTTTGATAACAGGTTAATACTTATTTTCACGGGTTTTAAGGAAATATTCCACGTAAAACCATGGGTCACTCATGTTAGGCAATACCTATTAATGGCGGGAAAGAAATTATTCCTTCCCGCATAATATATGATTATCATTAAACAATGAGGTACCCGAAGTATCGCGGGATAATCTTCAAAACAGGCGTACTCAGACGGACACCTTTTTTTCTACATTTTTAGGTTTTGTTTCTGATTCAGCATTCGCTTTTTCACCCGCGTCACTTTCATTAGAAATTGTTTCGGGAGGCTCCGGTTTTTGTTCTTCGGGGTTATTAGAGTCTTTGCGTTTAGATTCAAAAGCTTCTTGACCCTCCAATGCCACTTCGGCAATTCGTGAAGTGAACAACTTAATCGATTTGATTGCATCGTCATTACCGGGGAATGGAAAATCGATTCCATTGGGATCACAATTGGTATCTACTAAGGCAAAAGTTTTGATGCCAAGATTTTTAGCCTCCGCTAAAGCTATTCGTTCTTTTTGGGTATCAATGATAAAAAGAGCGTGAGGTAACTGGCGCATATTTTTTATTCCACCAAGAAACTTATTAAGCTTTTCTATTTCCTTATGTTTATTGAGAGCCTCTTTTTTATGCAAGCGTTCAAACTCACCCTCTGCTTCCATTTTTTCCAATTTAAGCAGCCGGTCAATACTTTTGCGGATAGTTGCAAAGTTGGTCATTGTCCCACCTAACCATCGCTTATTAACAAAATACATCCCGCATCTTTCGGCTTGTTCCTTGACAAGTTCTTGTGCTTGTTTTTTTGTCGCAACAAATAGTATTTTCTTTCCAGCTTCGGCCGTTTCTCTTACAAATTTTTCGGCTTCGCGGAACATCTTTAGAGTTTTCTGAAGATCTACGATATGAATTCCATTGCGCTTGCCATAAATAAATTTTTTCATCTTTGGGTTCCAGTGAGTGGCCTGATGACCAAAGTGGACTCCCGCTTCAAGTAAATCCTTCATTGTGATTTCTGGCATTACTACTCCTTTATTAAACAAAAAATGGTTAGTCCACCGTAACCTTCACTTCGAACCTAAAACCTCGCGGTCACCAATAGGGTCGATCGGGTTGCGTGAGTCATTAAAATACTATTTTCCGAAAATTTTTTTCAAAAAAAAGTGGATTGCCTTCCAGCTTAACATACTGTTTTTAAGGTAACAAGTTTAGATTGAAAGGGCTTAGCCAAATTTTTAAAATAGTAGGAAAACGATAGTAAACAATGACTAAGTATTACAATTTTAGATATAGAGAAAATATTTATAATTAAATCTCTTATCAGTTGTTTTAACTTGCTATACTGTGAAAATTGTAGGCTTTACAA
>CAJJDL010000070.1 GCA_905182935.1 uncultured Nitrospinaceae bacterium
ATTAACAGCCATCAAAAACAATGGTACAAAGCATTCAAAAACCCTAATCTTAATTTGACGGAAGTATTTCAAAGCCACTAATTGTATAATGCTTACACCTTTTAATGAGATACACCTTCTTTTTTTAACACTTTAAATAATTATTAATCTCAAACCATTTGTGTTAAATCTTGTTAATTAAACATTTGATTATTAATTTCCATGTTTTTTCCATTTGTATTTTTGTCTACAATTAATTTCAATCCTTTGCCAGCCCTAAAATAAGGAACTTTTTTAGCTGGGATACTTATTCTCTGTCCAGACTTCGGATTCATACCGATTCGTGCGTTTCTTTCTCGAATCCGGAAACTTCCAAATCCTCTTATCTCAATATCGGTTCCCTCTGACAATGACTCTATAATTGTATTAATAAAAGAATTAACTGCTAATTTTATCTGAGATTTAGTTAAATTCGTGCGAATTGCCACCCTATCAATGAGATCTGATTTCAACATTTGTATAATCCTTGCATAATTATTAAAGAAAAATTTACATTTCCAACCAAAACTTTATATTTTTCAAAACCTTACACCAAGATAAAGGTTTATATTTTTACCGGAATTAATAATAATGATTTTCATTATCAATTAAATAAGTGATTTTGTCAACTATTTTTATATCTGGCAGTACTAATAAAAGGGGAATAGATAGACTTTTTATATGAACTAAAATATTTCAAAGGAAACAAAAAATTCTACAAACCTCTCCTTAGGTGGAGTGTCAAAATTATATGTATGCGAAGTAAGTGAGCAGTTAAAACCCTGAAGAAAAAAAGGATCTAATTAAAAACTATAAAGGAGAGTTGTATAATCAAAGTCAATTCAGCATTACCGCTTACACAAAAGAGTTTGATAGAAATTGGCAACAATTTTCAGAAAAATCATTCAAAAAGTTTTACACTGCTTGGAGTGTATTTAGTATACCTCCCTAGCAGAAGGTATGAATTCAACGATAATTAGTAAAGTTCATGGCAATATCAAAGTCCTTCTCCTTAACTGCAGAAATAACCTCTTGTAGGTCATCTCTATTTTTACCACTAACTCTAACCTGATCATCCATAATCTGCCCTTGGACCTTTACTCCAAGTGTCTTAAGAAATTTCACGATCTCTTTTCCTTTATCCTGCGGGATCCCATTTTGAAGCTTTACAACCTGCCGTACGGTGTTTCCCCCAGCCTGTTCTACTGTTCCATAATCAAGCGCCTTTAGAGAGACTTCGCGGCGCACAAGCTTACTCTGAAGAACATCAATTACAGACTTTAATTTAAACTCATCATCAGAGATTAAGACTATTTGGTTTTCTTTTTCTTCTAACTTTATTTCGCTCTTACTACCTTTAAAATCATAGCGCTGACGAATTTCCATCACTGTCTGGTTAACTGCATTTAAAACTTCTGCCATATTTACTTCGGACACAATATCAAATGAACAACTCTTTGCCATATTAGCGGTATCTCCTCAATTAAAATTTATTAGAGTTCATTATAAAGTCCTTATCTATTTTATAAAATTAATCCCAATATTCTGATTATGGAGGAGACAACTTATAATCAAAAAAAATATGCTCCCACAAAAATATTCTTGATTCGACTCGAATAAGTTTCCAGCAATCTCAACTTTCGAGAGAATTTAAACTGACAATTTTATGCCGTAATTTAAAATCGAGGAATAAAAAAATCAGAAGTCTGTTAGACCATCGATACGAGTTAAAACTTCACACCCATTTTCTAATACAGCAAGGGTATGTTCAAATTGAACTGATGCCAATCCATCCGTAGTCACAGCCGTCCACTTATCTGCAAGAATTTTAAGATCAGGTTTTCCTTCGTTGATCATTGGTTCGATAGTAAAAACCATACCCTTTCTCAACTCAAGCCCCTCACCAAATGTCCCAACGTGCAGAACCTGTGGATCTTCATGAAAAGCCCGCCCAATTCCATGCCCACAGAATTCACGTACCACCGAATACCCTCTTTCTTCGGCAAGGTTTTGAATAGTGGCACCTATGTCACCTAGAAATGCTCCCGGTCGCACCAACTTAATGGCACTCTGTAAAGCTTCTTTACAAGTTTCCACCAGACGACTCATTTTTTTTCGAGCCGAACCAACATGAAACATTCTACTGGTATCTCCATGAAACCCATTCAGGTAAGTGGTGATATCCAGATTAATAACATCACCATTGCGTAACTTACGGTCAGATGGGATACCGTGACAAATTTCCTCATTTACCGAAGAGCAAATACTCTTCGGAAAACCCCTATAATTTAATGGCGAGGGAATAGCACCATGAGAAATAATAAAGTCATGACAAAGATCGTTAAGTCGATTTGTTGTAACACCAGGCTGAACAAAAGGTTCAATCATTACGAGAACTTCTGCCGCAAGTTTGGCAGATTCTCTCATTATATCTACTTCATCATCAGTTTTTAGTTGAATCATGCAGGTATCCTAAGTCGCGGAGACTCCGTTTGTCGTCTCTCCAGTTATTCTTCACTTTAACAAAAAGGTTTAGATATACCTTACAGCCAAAACGTTTCTCAATTTCTTCTCGTGCTGGTTTCCCTAGTTTTTTTAACATGGATCCGCTAGCACCAATTAAAATTTTTTTCTGCGATGTGGTTTCAGCTATAATCACTGCGTCAATAACCCAAACTCCATTATGACCTTCTTGGGTTCCTTCTACAACCACCGCAATGGAATAAGGAACTTCCATATGTGTCCTTTGCATTATTTTTTCCCGAATAATCTCTTCAATCAAGAACTCTTCTGAACAGTCTGTAATCATATCTTCTGGAAAATACTGCGGCCCTTCCGGAAGAAAATTAAGAACCGTTTGCCCTAGATCTTCCATTCCATCTAAATGCAAAGCAGATACTGGAATAATGTCTGTGAAAATAGATTTTTCATTGGAAACAGCCATCAAGCCGAGCACATCTGGCTTAGAAACAAGATCTATTTTATTAATAATGAGGATTTTTGGAGTCTTTACTCCCGTTAAGGTTTCCAACACAAACATATCATTTTCAGCAAACCCTTGTTTTGCATCGATAACAAATAAAACAACATCGACATCATTATAGGTGTTTAAAGCGGCTCTAACCATGAGGCGGTTGAACTGTGATGAGGTCTTATGAACTCCAGGAGTATCCAATAAAATGATCTGTCCTCCTGGAAAATGAACCACACCAGTAATTTTATTTCTAGTCGTCTGAGGTTTACTCGATATAGCTGCAATTTTCCTCATGACAAGTTGATTTAGGAGCGTCGATTTACCGACATTGGGCTTACCCACAATCGCTGCATAACCAGATTTAAATATATCTTCTTTTTTCAATGATAAGTTAGCGCGATAAAAGTTAATTTTTAGCTAAGAAGCCTTAAATAAAATGGCCCAAAAAGTTCCAATTTAAAGAGATCAACAAACATATCATCTTCCATGGATAACAAAATAATTGTACCATGATAACTTACTACAGTCTTGACGTATCATATAATCTCAAGTAAAAATATAAACGCAAAACAATAGAATGAAAAACTATCCTTTAGGGCTATACATTCATATTCCATACTGCATACATAAGTGCGGATATTGCGATTTTAATTCTCATCCAATTAAATACGATGAAATGGATAAATATGTTGACGCTTTAATGCTCGAAATGAGCCATTACGCAAAAATATATTCTTCAAATAAAATAATAAGAACCATCTTTCTTGGCGGAGGAACACCAACGACTTTAGCAGCATACCAGTTAGAGCGGATTCTTAAGGAATGTCACAAAAAATTCAACATCGAATCGAGTGCCGAAATAACCATAGAAGCTAATCCTGCAACAATTGACCTAGAACAATTGAAATCAATTCGCCAGGCTGGATATAATCGGATCAGTATAGGGGTGCAGTCATTTGATAAAAAAGAATTAAAATTATTAGACCGAGCACATGGGCCTACAGAAATTCATTCCACAGTAGATCGTGCAAGAGAAGCTGGCTTTGACAATCTATCCTTAGACCTTATGTTTGCTGTCCCCAATCAATCACTTTCAAATTGGGAAAACAACTTACGCCAAGCCTTAGATAAAAACCCAGAACATCTATCGACGTATAACTTAACAATTGAACAGGGAACGGCTTTTGCTAAACTTCAGGCCAATGGAAAGCTCACTATGCCCGATGATGAACACCAATTAGAATTATACAAGAGAACAATAGAACTACTAACCAATAAAGGGTTTCACCACTACGAAATATCAAACTTTGCTCGACCAGAAAAACAATCGAAACACAATATCACTTACTGGAAAAACACGAATACCTTAGGACTGGGCGCAGGAGCATCATCATATATGAATGGTACTCGATTCAAAAATGTCAATCTGCCGGCTCATTACATTCGACACATAATAGATAAACAGACCGCAGTTGAACATAGTGAAACGCTTGAACCTCGGCAAGCCATGGGTGAAACTATCATGTTAGGACTGCGATTACTTAAAGGTATTAATATTGATGAGTTTGAAAAAAGATTTCACATTTCCTTTAAAAATATATTTGGAAATATTATTTCAACGCTAAAAGAACAAGAATTAGTAACGGTTGAAGGAGACTACCTACGTCTCTCAAAAAAAGGACTGTTTCTAGCAGATTCAGTCATTTTAGAATTTATATAAATAATATATCCTTCTATCTAAATAAATAATGAAAAACCAAAAAACAACCCACCCTCAGACCAGAATAAATGCAAATAGCTTAAGAAAAATAATCGCCTGTACCATAGGTTTTGTAGCCATTATTATTACCACAAACTCATCATTAGCGGGAACAACCGAAGATAACTTGCTTATGCATCATG
>CAJJDL010000071.1 GCA_905182935.1 uncultured Nitrospinaceae bacterium
GGATGTGCTCTGCCAACAAGGCATTGTACCTCAAGAAATTCGTTTGGTAGGAGGAGGTGCCAAAAGTGCACTTTGGCGTCAAGTTGTTGCTGATACATTCGAATGTACCGTGGTCTGCCCGGAATCATCTGAAGCTGGAGCGATGGGAGCAGCCCTGCAGGCGATGTGGTGTTATATGAATGAAAAAGAAGGGTCTACTTCTTTTGAAGAAATCACCCAACACTGCGTTTTTCTAGATGAAACGACCAGAACCGATCCTCGAAAAAATTCTGCAGATCAATACAGGGAAATTTATCAACATTATTTGGAGCTGAACAAAATCATGATTCCACTTTTTAATTGAGATTAGAAACAATGATATTATTGAATAATATATAAATTAAATTATTGGTTAAGTATAATATTTCATGATTTTAACACCTATTTACAAATCATTTAGAATATCACTTAAGAATGTCTCTACTAATCTTCAAATTCAGACATGGACCTGCTCACAAACATGAAGAATAAACAGCCAGTTTTTTTACGAGGAGTCCTTTAACGCGATGTCCAAGCCTTTGTATATCTAGATTTGCATAGTGAAAAATTACATCACGAACAGTAACATTGTAATTACGAGTGAGAGCTAAGATTAATGTTTCTGACTCTTCGGATGACTCTAACAGCGAATCATTTCCCTAAACTTTACTTGATTTATCTTCTTGTCAATCGGCTAGCAGCACTGAGATAAAAAGCCACGTTGATACTAGTCTATAGGAATGCAATGTTCTTTTAACTGACGACTCGCGTTTTGAACAATGATGGTAGTACATTTATTTTTGAAAACTATTTGGATGAAGTGTATCGTACAATGTTTAGTTGAAGTGTTTTAAGTTAATTTAAAAAATGAACAGGATTCCAAAATCATGATCTTGAATGGTGATAACATCAATAAACCTTTGGAAGGTGTATAGTCCTTTTTTGATGAATACGAGACATTAAATAATGGATGCTGTCCTTGATTTTAAGAAGAAAGATAGGAAGTTTAGTAGAGCAGTCCGATGTTTAATCTAAATTTCTTTGTATTAATAAACTGATATTTTCAATAAAAAATATTCCTATGAAAAATGATGTGGTTGATATTCTGATTATTGGAGCTGGAGCTTCTAGTGCAGCTGCAGTATATAGCTTGTCTTCTCTAAACGTTAAAATTCTTTGTCTAGAGCAGGGTGACTGGATGAACACATCTCATTATCCAAGTAATTACAAGGATTGGCAAAGTCTTCGTAATTATAAGTATAATCAAAGCCCTAATATTAGAAAAAGTGAGACCGACTATCCTATCAACGAAAAGGACTCTGATGTTCAAGTCGCAAATTTTAATGGAGTTGGAGGAGGTACTATACTCTATTCTGGACACTTTCCAAGAATGAAACCCTCGGATTTTAGAGTAAATACTTTAGATGGTGTGGCAGATGACTGGCCAGTTAACTATCAAACTCTTAATCAATATTATTCCCAAAATGATATTAATATGGGAGTTTCTGGGTTAAGTGGGGATCCTGCGAGTCCACTACATGAATTACCATTACCTCCTATTGCTATGGGCAGAATGGGAGAAATAATGGGACGAGGATTTAATAATTTAGGTTGGCACTGGTGGCCATCTGATACTGCTATCATTTCTGAAGATTATGATGGCCGAGCCAAATGTATCAATTTAAGTCCTTGCAACTCTGGATGTTCTCAAGGAGCGAAAAGTAGTGTTGATATCTCATACTGGCATAAGAATTTAAGGAAAAGAGGTGTTGAATTAAGAACTCGTTGTCGTGTTAGAGAAATTATTGTGGATTCTAATGATATGGCTAAGGGTGTTATCTATTTTGATGAAAATGGAGTTGAGCAAAAACAGTATTCGGAAATGGTGATTTTAGCATGTAACGGAATTGGAACTCCAAGAGTTCTTTTAAATTCTACTTCAAAATATTTTCCTGATGGATTGGCAAATCGCTCAGGCTTAGTTGGAAAAAATTTAATGTTTCATCCTTGGGGGAGGGTTGAAGGAACTTTCCAAGAAATGTTGCATTCGCATCTTGGGGCGCAGGGGAGTTGTTTATTAAGTCATGAATTTTATGAAACTGATAAAAAAAGAGATTTTGTACGCGGTTATACTCTACAAGTTGTAAGGGGACAACCACCAGTAAATACAGCAATCCAGGGTTACTTAAAGGGGACTATCCCTCTAGGATACAAACATCATGAAGCATTTCTCAAATATTATGGAAAACAAATATCAATTGAAATAATGTGTGAAGATTTACCTGAGGAATCCAATTGTGTAACAATTGATGATGACCTTACTGATTCTCATGGTATACCGGCACCAAAAATCTCATATAGACTTAGTGAAAATAGTAAAAAAATGCTAAAACATGCTTCAGAAAAAGCAATTATTGCTCTTGAAGAGTCTGGGGCAATTGAAACATACTCTCATGGACAAGTTAGAGAAACTGGGTGGCATAATATGGGTACTGCAAGGATGGGATATGACTCAAAAAGTTCAGTAGTTAATGAGTGGGGACGAGCACATGATGTAAAAAATCTTTTTATTATTGATGGTAGTATATTTGTCACAGGAGGCGCCGTTAATCCCACTACAACTATTCAAGCTCTGTCTTTGTATATTTCTGATCAAATCAAAAAGAATATATCTACCCTATTTGACTAAGTGAAATGAATAGCTGCAATCTAAATCAAGATCAAACAGATACTTTAAAGCGATTCTTAAATTTAATTATACCCCCTTGTGAAAAAAGTGGGTTAATAGGAGCAGGAGAAATTAATTTACCTGAATTTGTTAATAAATATGATTCAAACACGCTCGAAATAATTATTAATGATCTTGACATAATGAATAATTTATCGATCAAAAAATACTCGAAATCATTTACTTTACTCAGTGAAAAAGAATGTGAACATATCTTTGAGCATCTTAAAAGTAATAATAATAATTTTGCAAAAACACTAATTATTAACACACTTGGATGTTATTACCAAAATGATTCAATTTTGAAAAATTTAGGGATCTCGTTTAAAGCTCCTTTTCCTGATGGAAATCAAGTTATATCTG
>CAJJDL010000072.1 GCA_905182935.1 uncultured Nitrospinaceae bacterium
CGATAACATTTACCACACCGCCTATAGCACCACTGCCGTAAAGCAATGTAGCAGGCCCCCGCAAGATCTCTATACGTTCTGCATTCAAGGGAACTGCGATTGAAGCGTGATCAGGGCTGTTCTGGGAGGCATCATTGGCACCCAGGCCGTTGCTCATGACCCGTACACGGGGACCATCTTGGCCACGGATTACGGGAAGTCCCACGCCAGGACCAAAGGACTGCCCATGGACTCCCAATTCATTTTGAAGTGTTTCGCCAATAGTACCACCGGCTTTCATTCGTAAATCATCATCGTGTAAAACGGTCACCGGTGTTACGGAACTGGCAATTGTGTCTTGCATGGGTGTGGATACAATAACTTCATCCAAATGAGTTGCGTAATGCTCCTTTGGTCCTCCACTTTCTTTTTCGTAATCTAAAGCAAATGCTGAGGAAATAGGAATTCCCGAAAATACTAAAAATGCAATAATACATATATATGGAAATCTGTACATAACATGCTCCGTTGAGTGTTTTCTGACGCAGGCAGACGATTGCAATAAATGAAAAATTGCAATACAGCAATCCTCAAAATGCACTTAACGGTTCCCAAAATTAGTATTGGGACTATTAACGCAATTCGTAATCCAGACAAGCGTCCAGTTACAACCAGGTCAGAAAAAATTAATTATTTGAGAATAAATCAGGTCAACAGAACTCTGGAGGGGCTCGGCTAGTAGCCAAAGGCAGGGAAACAGTAAATAATTCTGTTTTGCCAAATGAAACCCAATGCGTGACTTGGGTGAGAGGCGAAAAATCAGGTTCGCTGTTTTCAAGACCGATATTTGATTGAACAAGGTGGCAAGATATGCAATCCAAACCTACATGCGATGAATCCAGATCATGGTCATGTAAAGGGCTTCCGAATAGGGCAATTAAGCTAAAGCAGAGTGCCAGCATTGTTACTGCCCATTTGGAACGCATGATAGTTTTTCTTTTATGATTAAAGCTTGCCACTTCAAATACCTTAAAATTATTTAGTCGAATATTAGATACCTTTGTCCTCCAAAGGATTCAATATTTTTAACATTTAAATTTTATATGAGGAATAATTTATTTCGAGCCTTACTTTTAGGGCTTTTAACCGTGAGTTTGTAATTCAATGGTTCTGAGTTATAATAATAGATCATGAAATTTCTTAATCCTATTTTCATCTCGATGCATCAAAGGTAGCATGTCTCAAACGGATAAAATTATTTTTTCAAAACGCCTTCAAGCAGGATTTTTTATTCTGGTTTTTGGTTTTTTGACTGGATTTGCACCCATCCTTCACAACCACGAGTTCGATCTTGAGGAAACTCACCAAGACTGCTCTCCTTGTAAATGGTATCAGGACAATGTGGAATCGAAAATCTTGTGGGTTAGTTTGAGTTTTTCGCCTTCAATTCAGTCATTTTCTTTTTCACATGCCGACTCGGTTACCTTTGACGATTCGTACCCCGTCTTAAATAAAAGCCCCCCAATTCTCCTTTAATTGGTTCCAGCAAGACCGCATGGTATCTTACAGTGGCAAAAGTACCAGCTTCATTCTCGAACATTTATGGTCTCCTTGGGGAATTTTATTTGGGACTTAAACTGAGAAAAGCCATTGGGGAGATTATAGGAGAGCTTTCTTCATTTGATGCATTTTAATCTTGGCATTGTTTGCCAACACGTTACTGCATACTAGCAACGAAACTCTTCATTAGAAGCAAAACAATAAAAATTCTTAAAGAAAAACTGTAGAGGCAAGTGAGCCCTAAGGTGAAACAGAACGATTATTGGGTTGCCTTGATAAATTCGAAATTAAAAGAAATATCGAAAGTTATTACCAATGAGGTTGAGTATATTTTGAGCTTTAAAATTTAAAATGAAAATAATTAAAACAAAAGCCAATTTTTTTAATATTTCACATGCCATTGTGTGGTCTATTTTAGCTCATTTATTCTTTTTTAATTATCTTCCTGATTTTTCCTCGATGGATAGCGTAGAGCCAAAAAGAAAATTGGAAAAAGTTCGCTTGGATATTATTAAGAAGAAGGCTCCTTTAAAAAACCTTAAAAAGGAACCTAAAAAAATTACTACTAAAAAAGAAGTTTTCAGTAAACCTATAAAACCCATAGAGAGAGCGCGTAAAATAACCAACTCTAAGATTAAACCATTATCCATACCGTCTGTTCAGAAGAAACCATTAATGGCAAAGGCCACAAGTAGGGCACCACGTAATTTTTCAAATTTAAAGCCTCTTCCCGTAATCTCACTGGCACCTATAGAAAAAGTAGTATCTAAAGATTATGCAGTTAGGCCATACACTTCAAAGGTGACTGAATCTAGTAATTCTTCTTTATCTAAAGTTTTCTATGATTTGAAACCAAAGGACTCAACTCCGATTGTTGCATCTTCAATCGTTTCACCTAGGGGGATAGCACATAGACATAGTAGTAAAAGAGTTTTTGTGTCCTCGTTTTCTCCAACACCCTTACCTATAAAAGACATTGAAATTGAACGGGAAAAAGAAAATTCTTTAAGTAAAGAAGAACTGGATGGTATCTGGAGGCAATACACAAATTCAATTCAAGTAAAAATTGCCAAGGCAAAAAACTATCCCGCTTTAGCTAAGAGAAGAGGGCAGCAAGGAAAAGCGATTTTATCTTTTAAATTAAGTCGGGATGGAAATGTTCTTGATTTAATAGTAGAAAAATCTACAGGGCACAAAAGACTCGATCAGGCAGCTCTGAGAGCGGTAAAAGAAGGGAGGCCGTACCCAACAATACCTAAAGCATTGAGTAGGGAGTATGCGTTTTTAAAAATTCCGATTTCGTTTGTTATAAACCTAAGGTAAATAATAATGAAAAATATTTCAAAAACTTTTGTCATTTCATTTCTTGGGATGGCGTTATTTGCTAATTTGAGTTTCGCCAAGGTTTCTAAGGTTGATTCTAATTTTGACGGAAAAATGGATCAGTGGCACCATAGTAACGAAGAGGGGAAACTCTATAAAATCGAATATGATTCCGATTTTGATGGCACCATTGATCAGGTTGAACATTTCAAGGGCGAAAAAAAAATGTCAAAAGCTGAGTTTGATTCGAACAAAGATGGAAAAATGGATCAAGTCCAGCATTATTCCCAGAATGGAAAAATCGAAAGAGTGGAGAAAGATTCAAAATTTAACGGTTACTTCGATTTGAAAGAACATTTTAATGAAGCTGGAAAAATTAAAAGAGTAGAAATAGATCAAGATGGTAATGGGCTGATAGATGTTTTGCAGTATTTCGATGATAAACAAAAACTTATAAGGATAGATTATGACAGTGACCAAAATGGTAAGATTGACCGTTGGGATTATTTCCAAAACGAAAAATTAGAAAAGGTCGGCTTTGATACAAATTCAGATTCTAAACCAGATCAATGGCAGTATTTTTCTGGAAATAAAATCTTAAGGAGGGTTGAAAACGACTCAAACCATGACGGGAAAATAGACCAATGGGATTACTTTGACTCTTCGGGGAAACTTAAAAAGAAAGAAGTGGATAGAAATTTTGATGGCAAACCAGACATGGTTCAAGACCATTAACCAAAAACTATTTAACCTAATATAAAGGGAGAAGGCTAATGTCTGGGATCATAGATTTAATCAGTAAAGGGGGGGTAGTTATGATACCCATCTTTATCTGTTCTGTTGCTGCTCTAGCTATTATAATTGAAAGATTTATTTTCTTTAAAAAATATTTCATTGATATCGAAGGGTTTTTTGACCCTATCCTTAAATTTGTAGAAGACGGAAATATAGATAAGGTTTTGGACCATTGCAAAAGAAACCCGAATCCCTTAGGTAGAATTATTGAGGCTGGGCTTGACGAAAAAGGGGTTCCAAGATGGAAGCTCGAAGAAAAATTAAGCTTTGCTGGTCAGGAAGAAATAAATGCATTAGAAAAGAATATGCGAGGTTTGGAAGTCATCGCTACCATCTCGCCTTTAATGGGGTTGCTAGGGACAGTGATAGGAATGGTTCAAGCTTTTAATAAAGTTGCAGAATATCAAGGGCAGGTTGATCCAAGCTTGTTGGCAGGAGGTATATGGGAAGCACTTTTAACGACGGCCGCAGGATTAACGGTAGCTATACCCGCTGTTGTGATGCTGCATTTTTTCGACCGCAAAAAAGAGAAGATGGCATTTATGTTGAATAAGTATGGAACTCAATTTATTTATACTATGGATAGAAAGTTTTATCCTGAATCGGCTTCTCAAGCTTCTAGTTGGGAAATCTAACATGTTGAATATTGGAAAAGAAAACCATAAAAGATTCAAGCCTGACTTGGCTCCATTGATTGATGTCGTATTCTTATTGCTTATTTTCTATATGCTCACCTTCGCGATTCCCGGACAAGGGATAGATATCAAGCTTCCTCTAGGTTCCACTTCTATGCCTCAGATAGACAAGCCACTTTCCATTGAAATGCTTTCTACCAATGAGTTCATAGTTGGCGAAAAAAAAACGGACTTGAAGGGACTTGAAGGTTTGTTGAGAATTGAAATTGGAAAAAAGACTTTAAAAACTGTCCTTATAGAAGCAAATGAAAAAACCAAATATGAAAACTTTGCTCTGGTATTGGATTTAGCTCGTTTAGCAGGGGCAAAAAGCTTTTCATTAATAATGTAGGCCAACGATGTTTATTCAGAACAACAATGATTAAAATTCAAACAACTCGGAAAAAGAATTTGGAATTGGACTTGATTCCTCTAATTAATATTGTTTTTCTTTTGCTTATATTTTTTATGTTGACTTCATCTTCTATTACCAGCGCCTTAAAGGCAAATTTGCCAGAAGCCCGCTCGTCTCAAAAAATTCAAAATAAAAACCATGTTCTTAAAATCTCAGAGTCAGGCAGTCTGGAGTTAAATGGGGAAACGGTAGATCGGGGGGAAATGGTGGGGCAGATAGAAAATTTATTGAGGTTAAATAAAACTAAAACACTAGAACTGCAGGGAGATAAGGATATAAGTTTTAAATTATTTGGCGAAATAATTAAAGATGTAAGAAAAGCGGGTATTGAAAACTTTATTTTTGCTACCCAAAAAATTGAGACAAATCAAAATAAATGACGTTTCAAAGGTTTATTTATACGAATTCAGACAGGTGTCAATCGTCCGAGTAACCACATAAGCTCAACATTGCGTTGTGTCTCATGTTCAAGACGGCGACTGGATTGGACGCGATTTAAATAACCATAAATATAGATCTTTAACATGGTTGCGAGGTGATAGGAAGAAGGCGTTAAATCACGGACAAACGCTAGCCCCATAGCCCAAACAAAAAATGGGCTACGGCCTAAACCGTAACCCATTCTTTTAAATGGTCGGAGCAGGAGATCCTTTTTGGACCAAAAATTGTGCGGAATCAGTCAGAAAGAACACTTGCGGTGATAGTGCGGAATGGCCGATTGGTGACGGTGGACGTTGTGAGACGACTACTGCCTTTGCCGGTATCGAAGAACCCTTATTCCACTCTAAGGATTTGGACGATAGGTATATTTATGACCTAATAGGTT
>CAJJDL010000073.1 GCA_905182935.1 uncultured Nitrospinaceae bacterium
TTAAAAATATAGTTTGTATTGGCGCGGGCTACGTTGGTGGACCAACCATGGCAGTGATTGCAAATAAATGCCCAGACTATAAGGTTACTGTTGTTGATATATCTGAAGAACGTATTGATGCCTGGAATTCCGAACAGCTGCCGATTTATGAACCATTTTTGAGAGATCGAGTTAATAAAGCGCGAGGGGAAAACTTATTTTTCTCTACCGATATTGATCGCAATATCGCTGAAGCCGATATTATTTTTGTGAGTGTTCACACTCCAACCAAAACTTTTGGTGAAGGAGCGGGAAAAGCATCTGACTTAACATATATTGAACAAACAGCACGACGAATAAAAAAAAATTCTACTTCGTCAAAAATTGTTGTAGAGAAAAGCACACTTCCTGTTCGTGCAGCTGAAACTATGGCTGCAATTTTACATTCAGGTGAAAATTCGGTCAGATTTGAGATATTATCCAACCCAGAGTTTATGGCTGAAGGTACTGCTATTCGTGATATGGAAGATCCCGACCGTGTTCTCATTGGATCCCATAATACTGAGTCTGGGAACTCTGCACGCGATGAATTGTTGAAGATTTATCTGAAATGGGTACCCAGAGAAAAAATAATTACCACAAAATTATGGAGCAGTGAGTTATCCAAGCTTGTTGCAAATGCTTTTCTTGCTCAGCGTATTTCGTCTATAAATAGTATTGCTGCACTTTGTGAAGCAACTGAAGCTGAGGTCTTGGAAGTCGCAGATGCTGTTGGTAGAGACTCTAGAATAGGGCATAAATTTCTTCAAGCTGGCGTAGGATTTGGTGGATCTTGCTTTAGGAAAGATATTCTTAATCTTGTATATTTATGTGAATATTACAAGCTGGATGATGTGGCGAAGTTCTGGAACTCAGTGATAGAGATAAATGATAACCAGATGGATAGGTTTGTAAATCGTATTTTGGAAGCAATGTTTAGAACTTTGGTTGATAAGAAAATTGCCATATTTGGATTTGCATTTAAACCAGATACCGGAGACACAAGAGATTCACCAGCTATTTATATTTGTAAACGTTTGTTGGAGGAGAGAGCTCAGCTAAGGGTTACAGACCCTCATGCGATTCTGAATGCACAAAAAGATCTAGAAGGAATCAATGATAGAGTTGAGTTTTACGAAGACCCTTATGAAGCAGCTAAAGATGCTCATGGTTTAGCTTTACTTACTCAATGGGCGGAGTATCAAAAATTAGATTATCAGAAAATTTTCGATAGCATGTCCAAACCGGCTTTTATTTTTGATGGACGAAATCATCTTGATCACCAAAAACTATTCGAGATTGGTTTTAATGTCTATCCAGTTGGCAAACCTGCACTTACCCACATTTAGTATTCTCTTTATTTTTTAGTTACCATCTTTTGGCTCGTGACAGAAGACACAGTTTGACACCGGACGGTGCGGCATTATTGGGACATTTTCTACTTCTTTAACATGACACTCTAGACATTCTTTGGCAGGTGGAGGGCCTTCATGAACTGTGCTTATGGAAAGTGCAGGCGCAGCATTTAATAGTCCCTTGACAGCCATTATAGTGACAATAACTCCAATTGCTAACATGGCGCGATAAAAATTGATTTGTCCCTTGATAGATTTTTTGGCCATAGTTAATATTGGGAATAAATGCTTGCTATCGCATCAATTTCAATTTTAGCACCTTTAGGAAGCGCAGCCACTTGAACGCAGGCTCGAGCTGGTTTATTTCCCCCAAAATAATTTTCGTACACGTGGTTCATTCTAGAAAAATGGTCAAGATCTAATAGATATACAGTTGTCTTAATGACGTTATCTAAGGATAGCCCATCGGCCTGCAGAATTGCCGAAATATTTTTAATTGTCCGCTCAGTCTCTTCTTCAATTTCTCCAGATATAAATTTTTCTGATTGCGCATCCAACGATATTTGACCTGATGTATATATGAAGTCACCTATTCGAATAGCCTGAGAATAAGGGCCAATAGCAGTCGGAGCTTGATTAGTTTGTATGATACGTTTTTTCATGATTTCACACTCCAATCATTTTGCGCCATATTTTTTATAAATGGGTATGATTTTAATTCACGCCCAGTATAAGAAAGTATATATTTATGAGTTAGTTGCTCAATTTCAATTTCTGTGCCTTTAGGGAATTTTAAACGATCAGCGTGTTTGATCTCCATAGTTGAGAGCTTTATTAAATATTTAAGGATTCCCGCCTGAAAGCGAATTTGTGGTTGCACCTTGAATGAACAGGGAGCACATATTATTCCTCTTTGTTCAAAACTAAATCCAATTTTTTCAACTCCTACAGACCCCTTGCATAGTGAACAATATTTTAGTTGCGGTGCGTATCCAGCAATGGACATTAGCTTTACCTCGAAGAGTCGGATAAGGCTATCTAAACTATTCATTGACTCAAGACTTATCAAACCATCCAGTAATAATTTGAAAGCATTTTGGTCCGGATGTGCTTCTGGTATTAAAGTGTCAATCAGTTCATTAAAATAAATACCAGTATAGATTTTTTGTAAATCATCTCGAATGCTTTGAAATGAATGAATGATATCTGAATGATTGAGCCTGTACAAGGTCTGGTTTTCCTTTCCAAAATAAATGAGTCGAATATGAGACATAGGTTCAATAGCTGCTCCAAATGGATTTTTTATTTTCCGTGCAGACTTAGCAACACATTTAACTTTTCCAAAACGACTAGTCATAAGTGTTACTAACTTGTCTGTTTCAGAAAGATTAAAATTGCGTAGAACGATGGCTTCACTTTTAAAAAGTGGCATAAGGTTATTTTTCGATATTAAGTAAATATTGTTTAAGGTGAGACCCACCAGTGAAACCGCCTAAGTGACCATTTTCCCTAATTACTCGATGACAGGGAGCGATTAAAGGAATTGGATTTTTCCCATTTGCATTGCCTGCAGCACGAAAGGCTTTAGGTTCTCCAATTGCATTGGCTAGCCATTTATAACTTCGAGTTTTTCCAAAAGGTATTGATATTAATTTATTCCAAACTTTTTTTTGAAAAAGAGTCCCTTGTCTAAGATCCGGTTTGAATGAAAAAATTTTCAACTTTTTATCAAAATATAGATTGAATTCATTTTCTATAGGCTTTAATTGATTGGGTTGTTTTATTGGTGAAGGATGGAGAGTTTTTAATATTTCGACGAAATCAGATTCTCTTAAAACTGATAAAACGACCCGACAAATTCCAAACGGGGTAACGGCAACTCCTGTTTTCCCAAATGGTGAACTAAATATAGTGTATGTCAATGTTTCACTTTTTTTAGGTTGATTTCTATCTAATGGTATGTTCATTTTTAATAAAATATTTATAGGTTTGTAGATAAATTATAATGAGTAGTATTGAGTTTATCGATATATCATTCTATTATTGATCAAACTAAAAATGATGTTAAAAATTAGAGAAACAAGTAATTCTCTGTCTCAATTATAGCTACTATACTGTTATTATATAATGCAAATTATTAAGTTTTGTTTAATCTTGATTTTTATTTTTAATTTTGGATACGTAGTTAAGTTTGCATTTGGTGAAAATATAGTAAAACCTGAAATGGTTTTTATTCCTTCCGGGGAATATTTAATGGGGAGTAAAAAGGGAGTAGGGCGACCCGATGAATATCCAATCCATAAAGTGTACTTGGGTGCGTTTTATATGGACCGTTTTGAAACAACAGGTAAAGAGTTTGAAGAATACCTTTCCGCTAACCCAAAACAACATCCTACAATAACAGGTTGGTGGGGGCGTGAGGTAAGGCCCAATATGAAAAATCGTCCTGTCTTTGGTTTGACTTGGAAACGATGCAATGACTACTGTGATTGGAGGGGTAAACGATTGGCCACTGAAGCCGAATGGGAAAGAGCTGCAGCTGGTTTGGATGAACGGAAATATCCTTGGGGAAATGAAAACCTAGATCAAAAAAAAGCAAATTACAACCGTTGTTGTTTTGTTAATAAAGGTCTTTCTATAAACAAAATTGGAAGCCATCGGTCTGGCATGACACCAGAGGGAATTCATGACCTCGCAGGCAATATTGCTGAATGGGTATATGATTGGTATGATAAAAATTATTATAAAAATAGCGAGTATTATAATCCTCAAGGTCCCATAAGTGGAACTAATCATACTATAAGAGGTGGAGCTTGGAATAGTTTGTCAGGTTACTTAAGGTCATCTGCGAGATATGGTTATGATGATGCTAAGGATTTTTATGGAATAGGGTGTCGCTGCGCTTTGTCAGATAAAAAAATAACTAAGTAAAAAATTAATAGGATAATTATTTTTATGGACACATTAAATGGTCAGATAGATACGATGTTTAAAGAAACAATTTACATTATCGAATCTGATAATAGTCGTCGTATCAAAAAATTCACAATTCGGTTTACCAAAGCAAATCAAAAATTTTCTCATGAACATCTAGAAGCCCTATTAGTTTCTCATGAAAAAGCAATACGCGAAATTCCCCGAAAGTATCTTCGGATTGAAAAAACAGCCCGGCTAAAATACCTTATTCCCTTGGATGAAAAACGCCGCTTCGACCTTCTTAAAATAATGACTGATGATATAGAAATGTTGATTGAAAAAATGAATCGAGAGTATCGAGATATATTTAAAAATCAAAAAAGAGTAGATGAATTTGATGGTC
>CAJJDL010000074.1 GCA_905182935.1 uncultured Nitrospinaceae bacterium
GAAATTCTAATTATTTGTTAACATTAGACATCGTTAAAAATTAAGGGCCCTATAAGTTACCTAAATTGTTAACAATTTTATCCACATTTATCCACAATTTGTGGATAAGTAATCAGGGGCAAGAGCGTAAAATGGAAAAAGATACCGATATGTTAACCAAAAACACTGACAACATTAACGAGCACCTTGACACAGACCTTGTTGATAAAAACGTCTTAAACGCAATGGTTTTAGACAACATAACACAAAACTATCCTGGAATAAGACAGTTCTTTAGCACGCTTAAATTAATAGACGTAGATGACAAGCTTGCAACCTTTGTAGTCTCAGATTTAATGACCGCAGAATGGATAAACAACCACTATATGCATATTCTAGAAAAGGTTTTTTGGGAAGAATCTGAAGAAGACCTTGGTTTTAAGAAGATAGTTGTAAACTCACAAGATGCTTACACATCACCTGCACTTCAAACCAAGAAAAAAATTCAAAAACCCAGAGGCCTTACCCGAGTTCACGAAGGAACCCTCAATGGAAGACAAACCTTTTCTACCTTTGTCAAAGGTGCATCTAACACCCTTGCGGGAATAGCTGCAGAAAGAGTAGCTGAGAAACCTGGACAGTCTTACAACCCTCTTTTTATTTATGGAAGAACAGGATTGGGGAAAACTCACCTTCTGAACGCAGTTGGAAACACGGTTTATGACAACAACAAGGATTTTAAAATTTGTTCAATCTCAGCAGAACACTTTACTAACAAAGTTATCAGCTCTATTCGATCTGGAAAAACAAAAGAACTAAGAGACTCTTTTAGGTTTGATTGTGACGTTCTTTTAATTGACGACATTCAATTTATTGCCGGCAAAGAGGGGACACAGCAAGAATTTTTCTATACATTTAACGCACTTTATGATGCCAACAAACAAATTATATTGACCAGCGATAGACCTCCTCACCAACTGTCTGGGATACAAGAACGACTTGTAAGTAGGTTTGAGTGGGGATTTGCTGTTGAAGTTTTACCCCCGGACGTTGAACACAGGGTTGCAATACTCCAAACCAAAGCAAGAGACCTCGGGCTAACCATTGACGAGGAGATCCTGTTTGTGGTTGCAGAAAAATCTGGAGGCTCCATAAGGGAGCTTGAGGGGTTTTTTAACAACGTTGTAGGTCAGGCGTCTATGTTGAGTGTTCCAATAGACAAAGCACTGGTAAGGGATGTTTCCTCTAGGCTTTTGTCTACAAAAAGTGTAGACCTAATAAGTATTGATTTAATTCAAAAAGAGGTTGCTGCTTTTTTTGGAACAACCGTGCAAGATCTTTGTTCAAAAAAGAGAACGCGTGGTGTTGTAAGACCAAGACAAGTCGCCATTTATCTTTGTAGAATTTTTACTGATGAGTCGCTTTTGGAAATTGGCCGGAATTTTGGTGGCAGAGACCATTCTACTGTTTTGCATTCTATTGCAACAATAGAGAACCAGCTTGCAAACAACCCTTCTCAAGAAAACCCTATCCGGGTTTTGCAGACAAAAATAAGAAAAATTTCTGGTGGAAAACTCGAAGATTAATGTTAACAAAAGATCTTTTCTGGAATATTTCAAAGAGGGGTGTTAATTGTTGTTAACTTTTTTTCTCCTAAAGCCGCGGGTTTTTGCCACTTGTTAACATGTTCACACGCCTACTACTACTACTTTATGTTTAATATAATATATTATAAATAATAGGAGAAGTAATGAAGCTATCTGTTGATAAAAAGTTGTTTTACAAATATTTGTTCTACGTTCAAGGAATAGTGGACACTAGGCCAAGCATGTTGATTTTGTCGCACGTTTTACTAGAGGCAAGAGAAGGAAGGGTTTTTTTATCTTCAACCGACCTTGAGTCTTCTATTTACACCTCCTTCCCTGCAACTATAACGGAAGAGGGGCAAGTTTGCCTGCCGGCAAAAAAACTTCTAGAGGTTATAGAGAAAACACCAGAAGGAGAGGTTCAAATTAGAACAGTCAACGAGAAACAAATAGAAATAGACTACAAGAAAGGAAAAACAAAAATAAAAACACAAAACGCCGAAGACTTTCCTAAAATCCCAAAACCTGAGGACTTCGTTTATAGAGCCATAAAAAGCGACAAACTAGAGGCTTTAATAAAAAAAACAATATACTGCACGGGCGGAGACGATCTTCGCAAAAATCTCACAGGAATATATTTTGATATGACCCAGAACGGAAAAATAAGACTAGTTGCAACAGATGGACACAGAATGAGCATGGCAGAAGAGGACATTGAAAACAACATTGTTGAATCTTTTACTTTGCCAAAAAGAGCAGCAATAGAAATAAGGAAGTTTATTAAAGACAGCGAAGTTGTCAACATGGGGGTTGGTAAAAATTTTTTCATATGTGACGACGGCCAAACATCTCTTTTAACACGACTTGTTGACGCAAAATTTCCAGACTACAAAAAGGTCTTGCCTAACAACTTCAACAACACTATAAAAATAGAAAAAAAACAAATACAAGAGGCGCTACAAAGGGCCTCTGTTGTGCTCCAGGAAAAAAACCGAGGAGTAAAGGTTTATATTGGGGAGAAAAAAATAGAGATAAGGGCAGTGTCTGACGACGGGGAGGCAATAGAGGAGCTTGTAATTGACAAGTTGACCGAACCATTAGACGTTGGTTTTAACGCAAAATACTTAATAGACGCGCTTTTGTCGTTTGACGACAAAGAAGTGTGCCTTTCTGTTGGAGACGAAGTAAGTCCAGCCTGCATATTTGTGAGCGAAGAGGACAAGTATAAACAATTGTCGGTAATTATGCCCATGAGAGTATAGGGGCGCAAGAAAACAAAACAGGGTGAGTTAAATGAAAAAAAGTAAAAAACAGGAATTAAAAATAATTAGAAAAAATATAGATAAAATAGACGAGAAATTGCTCGTTCTTTTGAATCAAAGAGCAGGCCAAGCTAAGAAAACAACCAAACACAAAAACAACGCAGTCTATGATCCAAAAAGAGAAAGGGAGATTTTGGTTAACCTAACAAAAAAATCAACAGGACCCCTTCCTGTTCCTGCGGTTGAACTGATATATGGAGAAATTCTTTCTGCTTGCAGAGAGGCCCAGGCCCCACTCCGGGTTTCGTTTTTGGGCCCAGAAGGCAGCAACACCGAAGAGGTCTCCAAAAAAAGGTTCGGAGCAAGCGCTTCTTTCTTCCCTCAGCAAACAATATCTGACGTTCTTTCCAGTGTTGAAAGCGGAGATTCAGAGTATGGAATTGTTCCACTTGAAAATTCTTTAGAGGGACCCGTTGTTGAAACGCTAGACGGCTTAGTTGAAAAAAACGTTACAATTGTCTCACAGGTAGAAGTAAAAATTTCTCATTATCTAATGTCCCAAGAGAAAGAAATAAAAAATATTACAAAAATATACTCACATCCACAGGCCCTTGCCCAGTGCAAGAGCTATGTTCAAAAAACTTTGCCTAACGCAGAGCTTATTGAAACACAAAGCACCGCCAGAGCTGCTCAAATTGCAACGGGAAAGAAAAAAAGTGCAGCAATTGCTCCCAGACTATGCTCTTCGCTTTATTCTTTAAATATTTTAGACAAAAACATTCAGGACAATGCTTCTAATACAACAATGTTTGCATTGGTTGAAAAGAACCGCGCTGAGCCAGTTATTTTAAAAAATAGTAAAGTCTCCGTAGTTTTTTCATTGGACCACAAACCAGGGAGCCTTCACGATTGTTTGAAATCTTTTAGAGCATCAAAGATTAATTTAACTAAAATACAATCTAGACCATCTAAAAAAAATGATTGGGACTACTTATTCTTTATCGATTTTTTAGTAGAAAAAAATTCACTAGAAGCACAAAAGTGTCTAAAAACTCTCAGAGGTGCCACACCCTTTCTTAAAGTTTTGGGTGTATTTACTTGAAGCTAAAAAACAGCGCGAGGATTAACTCACTTCCTGTATACAAACCGGGGAAACCTATAGCTGAACTAAAACGTGAGCTTGGCTTTAAGGATCCCGTAAAGCTTGCATCAAATGAAAATCCTTTGGGGCCGGCTCCCTCAGTTGTAGAAAAAATTAAAGAAGCAGCCGATATGGTTCATTTGTACCCAGATGGTGACTGCTATGAACTTAAAAAAAAGATTTCATTAAAAGAAGAGATACTACCAAACCAAATAATTCTTGGAAATGGCTCTAATGAAGTTTTAGAACTAGTAGCACATGCCTTTTTAGAAGTAGGAGACGAAGCAATAATGGGGGAGTTTTGTTTCATAGTTTATCCCATAGTTGCGCAACTAAGCGAAGCTACAATAGTCCGGGTTCCGATGAGCAACCTTGCCCTTAATCTTGACGATGTACAAAGCAAAGTAAACCAAAGAACTAAAGTTATTTTTATAGCTAACCCTAATAACCCAACAGGAAGTAGGTCAACCAGGAGAGAGGTTGAAATTTTTCTAGAAGAGATTCCTAAAAATATTATTATTGTAATAGACGAAGCATATGCAGAGTATATGGAAAGTGAGAACCTAAACGTCTCTATGTTGATTGAAAAACATGAAAATTTAATAGTGTTAAAAACCTTTTCGAAAGCATACGGTCTGGCAGGACTAAGAGTTGGATATGGAATGGCAACGGCTAACCTTGTCGCTCTTTTAAACAGGCCGAGAGAACCCTTTAATGTTAACCAGCTGGCACAAGTAGCTGCTATTTCTGCTTTGGACGACGAAGAGCATGTTAAAGCCTCTGTAGAGCTAAATAAAAAAGGAATGAGTTATTTAAAATCCGAACTTACTAAAATGAACATCAAAACCTACCCTTCTTATGCCAACTTTGTTTTAATAGAATTTAAATCAGAGGCAAGAATTGTATACGAAGAGCTATTAAAAAGGGGAATAATTACAAGACCTTTGGAAAACTATGGATTATTAAATCATTTAAGGATAACTGTTGGTCTAGAGAGTCAAAATGTTAAGCTTATTAGTGCACTAAAAGAAGTTGTATGAGATGAAAAATAAATTAAACATAACCATTGTTGGTCTTGGACTCATTGGCGGATCCCTGGCCGCATCACTCAAAAATGTCTATGGGACAAAAGTAAGCATTGTGGGAATAGATAACAATGCTAGGGTTCTTAAACAAGCAACTCAGGCAGGATTTTTCTCTGAGGTTTCTGTGCTTAAAAAAAGTAAAATGATAAAAAAGAGTACAGTTGTCTTTGTTGCAGCTGGAATCGACAGTATACCTTTGTTGTTTGAAGAGCTGGGTAAAATTGATTTTGAAAAAAAAATTATAATAAGCGATGTTGGAAGTGTTAAAGCTAAAGTTTTTAAGCAAGCTCTAAAAAAACTTCCTACTACTTTTGATTTTGTCGGTGGTCACCCAATAGCAGGAACAGAAAAAACAGGATTTCAAAACCTTGTACCAGGCCTGTTTCAAGGAAAGCCAGTTTTTATTTCAGGCACAAGAGCTAGAAAAGAATCGGTAAGTTTTATTAAAAAAATTTGGAAATCATTGGGATCTTCGGTTTATTCCATCACCCCGGAGGAGCATGATAAAATTTTTGCATATCTTAGCCACATGCCTCACGTTTTAGCTTTTGGATTAAATAGTCTTACGAGAAAAAACCTATCACGCAGTAAGATAGTTAAATATGGGGGTACAAGCTATAAGGATTACAGTAGAATTTCAAATAGCTCCGAGGACCTTTGGTCAGAAATTTTTCTATCAAACAGAAAGAATTTAATTAACGGAATTAAAGACTTCAGAAAATATCTTGATAAACTTGAGAACCTTTTGAAGCACGACTCAAAGGATAAAATTCAAAAACATTTAAAATCCTAAATCTAAACCTTGATTTTTAACACTGACAACTTAATATTATTAATCCCTGGGAGTTTTTTATGAAGCCTATTGTTTTAAGCCTATTAGTATTGTTTGCTATAGCGTTTTTTTTGAGAAATGTTTTCGGCTTCTTAAAAATAATGTTTGCTGCTAAGAGGCCATCCTTTCGAGCTGACAAAATTTTTGAAAGAATTAAAGGCCTAGTTATCTATGTTTTTGGCCAAAAAAGAATCTTAAAGAACTATACTTGGGCAGGAATTGAACATTTCATGCTTTTTTGGGGCTTTATGATTATTACTATTGGATCAACCGAACTGGTGATTCTTGGTTTCGTTCCTGGTTTTGAGGCATTTGGTTTTCTCGGTGGAGAAGCTCAAGAAATGTTTTTATTAACCTTAGATATTGTCCAAACGCTGGTTATCGTCGCCCTCGTTATGGGAGTCCTAAATAGAACTGTAATACCGAGTGGAAAGAGAAGAGAAGTAAATAGTATTGATGCGGTTGTAATTTTGGGAATGATTTTTGGCTTAATGATTACTGATTTCGGCTTTCGCGCTTCTAAAATTGCCCTTGGATTAGAGCCAGCATCCTGGTTGCCTATTTCTTCCCTGTGGGCGAACTTCTTTTTGAGCAATGTTAATGTAGCAACAGCAGCATTTTCTGCCGAATTCTTTTATTGGATCCACGTTTGTTTATTGTTTGCATTTTTAAATTATTTGCCTTATTCAAAACACAGCCATGTATTAACAGTAATACCAAATGTTTTTTTTCAGAACCTTGAGCCTAGAGGTAAAATGACCAAGATTGATTTTGAGGATGTTCCAGACGACATTGAACACTTTGGGACCGGTAAGTTTGAAGACTTTAGCTGGAAAGATGTTTTAGATGCATATACATGTACAGAGTGTGGAAGGTGTACAGATGTTTGTCCAGCCTGGGGGACGGAAAAACCTTTGTCTCCAAGAGACATAGTCATCAAGTTGAGACATTTTGTTACTGAAAATGCTGGAAAAGAAGAGATGAACACCGATTATCTTCCAAGCAAAGGTTGGATTACAGCAGACGAGCTTTATGCCTGCACCACTTGTAGCGCTTGCGTAGAAGTTTGTCCTTTGTTTATTGATCAAATGGGAAAAATTGTCGAAATGAGAAGATTTTTAACAATGGAAGGAAAAATGTCAGGAACAGCCGTTAGGACCCTACAAAAACTAGGAAGTCATGGAAACCCATGGGGATTCGATCCGTCCGAAAGGGCGCCATGGACAAAAGAAGAGGAAGTTCCTGTTCTTGGTAATGGCGGGGGAGATAGTGCTGAAGATTATGAAGTAGTTTTTTGGACAGGCTGCTTTGGAGCCTTTGACCCAAGAGGCCAAGAGGTGGCGGCATCTATTTCAAGGCTTTTAAAAGAAGCTGGAGTTAAGTTTGCAGTTATGGGACCAAGCGAAACATGTACAGGGGATCCTGCAAGACGCCTAGGGGAAGAAGCTCTATTCCAGGAACTTGCTAAGACCAACATTGAAACAATGAACCGATTTAGTGTAAAGAAAATAATAGCGAATTGCCCACACTGCTTTAATTCTATAAAAAATGAATATCCGGATTTTGGCTCTGAAGTTGAAGTTGTAAGCCATACAGAGTTTTTAGCGAGCCTTATTAAAGAGGGCAAGATTGTTCCGAAAAAAGAAATAAATGAAGAAATTACTTATCATGATCCATGTTATCTGGGAAGACACAACAGGATTTTTGATGAACCACGGGAGATTTTGGCTGCCATACCTGGACTAGAAGTTAAAGAGCTTGAAAGATCGCGCGAAACCAGTTTTTGTTGCGGTGCCGGAGGCGGAAAAATATGGATGGAAGAAGAAGCACCTAGAGTGAATTGGAATAGATTTGAAGAAATTGAAGCAAGCGGAGTTGAAACAGTTGCAGCTGCATGTCCTTTTTGTAATGTAATGTTTGAAGATGCTGCCAAATATGTTGGCAATGATACAATCAAAATTAAAGATATTGCGGAACTCTTGGAGGACTCACTTGATTTACCAGTAAAAAATTCAAACTTTGAGAAATTAGCCGATGATACCGCAGAAGTTCAAGAAGCTGGTGAACATGACGACGCACCTCAAGTCTAGAAATGCAAGTTGGAACCTTGATAATTCAAAAAATAAAAATATATATTTTTCAAATCCAGTCGCAACTCTGCTAGAGGATAAAGACGGTAAATCTTTTGTTATTAGAAAGGGTAAAAAAACTCATCTCCGAGGTACTCTTCTCGCAAATATAGATAAGCAGTTAAAAAAAGGATTTTATGCTTGTGGATATTTTTCATACGAATTTAATCAAGAAATTAACAAACCATTTAAATACAGAGCAATTTTTAATATATACAAAGGCCTTTCCTTTAATCCCCCTAAGCTTCCAATAGTTTATGAGAAGAAACTTGTACTCAGAAAGAGAACCTCCGATACGACTTTTTTAGCAGGGGTGAAAAAAGCAAAGCAATATATTAAAAACGGTGACATTTATCAAATAAATTTAAGTAGGGAGTTTGAATTTGATAAAGTTAAAAATCCTTATAATCTTTTTTTAAAATACTACAAAGCCCAACCGGTTGAATATGGAGCTTTTTTTGATTTTCACGATCATGCTCTAGTAAGTGGTTCAATGGAGCTTTTTCTTAGAAAAAATGGAAACCTTATAACAACACGACCAATAAAAGGTACTGCACGATTAGGATCCAAAGATGATAAAAATTTAAAAAAAAATTTAAAAGAAACTTCAGAAAACCTAATGATAGTAGACTTGATGAGAAATGATTTATCTCAGATATGTACAACAGGTTCAGTAAAAACGGAAAAATTATTTAGAAAGAAATCTTATTCTACCCTTGTTCAACTTGAATCTGAAATCCAAGGCAATTTAAAAAGGCACATTAAGAACGAAGAAGTCTTTTCTAGGCTTATGCCCCCGGGTTCTGTCACAGGAACACCCAAGTCCCGTGCAAAAAAAATAATTAATGAAATTGAAAAACATACAAGGGGGCCGTACTGTGGTGCTCTTGGTTACTTTGGACCTTCTGGGGATTTTTGTTTTTCTGTTGGAATAAGGTTGGCATTAATTGAAAAAAACTCTTCAAAGTTTTATACTGGTGCTGGAATTGTTTGGGATTCAAAGGCCTCCAAGGAAAATACTGAGACTATCTTGAAATCCAAGGCATTTAAACAATCAATAAAAGTGAAATGAAAGAATATTTATATTTTGATAAAATAATTAAAAGCCCAGATGATTTAAATCGTACACTTATGTTCGGCGAAGGAGCGTTTGAAACGTTTCGATATAAGCAACAGTTGCCCGTTTTCATTTCTCGCCATCTAGCAAGGCTTAAGAAGACTAGCAAGCTTCTTGGAATTAAATTCCCAGGAGATCTTTACGTTGAAACAACGATTGAGAAGTTTGTTCAAGAGCATAAATCAGATCACTTTAACAATGTGATAAAGGACCTGATTGTTAAAGTTGTTCTTTTTAGTGCCGGTGGCGCAGCCTATTCAGACCCATCAGACACTACAATTTTATGTGTTTCAATAAAAGAAGACGATAGCCAGAGAAAACAAACAAACTCTTTAACAATAGGAAAGTCACGTGTTAGTTCAACCGACATCTTCAATGCACACAAGACAACAAACTATCTTCGTTCTTCTATAGAACGGAGACTAGCTGTCGCAAGTGGTTTTGATGATGCAGTTTTACTTAATGAAAAAAATATGGTTGTTGAAACAACTGCAGGAAATTTTTTTTGGATAAAAGGACGAAATGTTTTTACTCCGGCACTTTCAACTGGAGCATTAAATGGAATAATCAGAGGATTAATTTTAGAAGTTTGTAAAAAAAATAAAATCAGAGTTTTAGAAGGTGAATATGAAGCGGGCTCAATAATTTTTCCAGAAGCAATGTTTATAACAAACTCAGCAAGAGGAATTGTTGAAGTTTTAAATCTTAACGATACTACTAAGCCAACAAGGACACAAAAACTATTTCCAATAATAAAGAAGGACCTATTAGAAGTACTTGGTTGGACATAATGTTGCCTTTTGTCTTATTTCAATTTACAATTTTCATTCTATTATTAAATTTGTATTAACTAGTAAACAAAGATAAAGCAGAGGTAATTTTTATGGCTAATTTAAGAGAAGTTTATATTATAGGTGTAGGTCAAACACCATGTGGTAAGTTTCCTAATAAAGCTGCCCACGTGTTGGGTCGAGAGGCTTGTTGGGCTGCAATAAAAGACTCAGGGATTCATGCAAGAGATATAGAGATTGGGTTTTGTGGCCATGTTTATCAAGGCATGGGTGTTGGTCAAAGAACTTTAAAAGACATAGGGCTTGTTGGACAGCCTGTAATTAACGTTGAAGGTGCTTGTGGTAGTGGAACTCTTTCGCTTTGGGAAGCCTGGAGAACGATTGCATATGGACAACAGGACATAGCTTTAGCTTGGGGTGTTGAAAATCTCAGCAAAATAATGTCAGGAGGCCCGCTTCCTTTAGAAGAAGATGATATTGAAGTGGCGCTTGGTATGAGCATGCCAGGGCTTTATGCAATGAGAGCAAAGAAATATTTAGATGAATATGGTGTTTCCGAGGAAACACTGGCTAAAGTAGTAGTTAAAAGCAGAAAGCATGCTGCAAAAAATCCAATAGCGCAGTTTAGAAAAGAAACGACCATAGAAGCTGTCTTAAATGATCCGCTTATAGCAGACCCTTTAACAAGAAGCATGTGTTGCCCAGTGGGAGATGCTTCAGCTGCAGTAGTTCTAGTAGACGGAGAAACGTTAAAACGAATGAAAAGAGATACTACAAGATTGCCTATAAAAATTCTGTCCTGTGTCGCTCAGTCTGGCGGATATGCCTCAGCAACAGGGCTTACTTGCGATCCTTCAGAAAACGTTGCACGAACATCACAGATGGCATATGAGCAAGCGGGATTAGGTCCCAAAGATATGGACACAGTAGAAATTCACGATGCTTTTGCAATCGCTGAACTAATAGTAGCCGAAGCCCTTGGTTTTGCTAAAAAAGGAGAAGGGTCAAGGTTAATCGAAGAAGAAACATCAAACTATGATGGTGAAATTGCCATTAATGCCAGTGGGGGACTGCTTTCCAGAGGACACCCTGTTGGGGCAACCGGCATACTCCAGACTGTTGAAATAGTAAATCAACTTAGAGGTGAGGCTACAGGATATCAAGTGCCTAATGCAAAAGTGGGCCTAATAGAGACGATGGGTGGAGCGCAGCCCGCAATGGATGGAATTACATGCGTGGTAAGCATTTTAGGCAAATAAGATTAATCAAACAGGAGTTTAACAATGAGTGATAACAACGAAAGAAGAGTTTTGCATGCTGAGTTTTTTACTGAAGACCCAGAGCCTAGATTAATTGGAGGCAAATCAAAATCCTCGGGAAATTGGACCTTTCCTCCTTATTTAGCTGACCCAGTAAGCTTTACAGATGATGTAGAGCATTTGCCTTTACCCAGGAATGGAATATTGCACTCCTTTACTATAGTAAGGCGAAGTTTGCCAGATTTTACTGTTCCTTTTGGTCTTGGACTTATTGATTTCCCTGACCAAAAAGTCAGAGTTATGGCACAGGTCGAAGCAGACGATCTAGAGAATGACCTAAGCCTTGGAATGGAAGTTGAGACAATAATAGGAACTGTTAGAAAGGCCAAAGATGGCTCAGATATTTATTCTTATAAATTTAGGCCAACCAAGTAGCTCATAGTTTTTTTTTAAAACCATTGAAAAAAAAACTTAAATTCTGTACTATTAAATTGTTACTTTTAACTAAGTAGTTTTAAAGATATACAGGGAGGGAATTAATATGCCTTTAAATTACGAAAGTCAAGATTTTATAAAAGTTTTAGGTGAGAGACGTTCTTGCAGATTTTACGATCCGGAAAGAGCAGTTGAAGCCGAAAAAGTTCAAGCTATATGTCAAGCAGCAAGAAATGCTTCACATATGGGAAATGCTAACTGTGTAACTGTTACACAGGTAACAAAACAAGAAACAAAAGACGCTTTTTGTGAAATTGTATCAGCATTTAATATTCCAATGGCGAAAATGGCTCCAGTTAGCCTAGTTTTTGCTTTAGATAGAGACAAGTGGTATAACGGACTACCTGTCGGTCTTCCGGAATTATTTAAAATTGGTGGCGTTAACCCAAGTCATGGTTGGAGTATGGATAACATTGAAAATTCTACTTTACCAAGGCTAACAACGTTCCCACCAGAAATTGTTAACTATCTTCTTGCATGTGAAACTGGAATGGCTATGGCATCAGCTCAACTTATGGCTACAGCTTTAGGTCTAGGTAGTTGTTGTTATGCAGGTCAAGGTCCAAAGATTGCAGAAGTTTTAAGCTTTCCTGAGTCAGCTCAATTTGTTTGGGCAATGGCTATTGGATATCCTGGAGAATCAGTTGAATCAATGGGATGGAGAGAAAGGTCACCTTATGGAGACATTATCTACTCTGAAAAATTTGGAACACCAGCTGTTGCTGATCCAGGAGTAGACGCAGAGCTTACTTCTCTGGGTATGATGGGTACACCATCTGCTTTAACTCCACAGAGACTTGCAGATATTAATGCAGCTTCTGAGAAAATGGGTCTTCCAACAAGAACAGACGAAAATGGTTAAAATTTATTTTATATTAGGAAGGACTAACAATAGTCCTTCCTAATTTTTGTTATGAGTTTAGATGACCAAATAAAACAGCTTTCACAATTAATTTTAAAAAATAAAAATGCGATAGTTTTTACTGGTGCTGGAATCAGTACTGAGTCCGGAATACCAGATTATCGTTCTCCCGGTTCCGGGGCCTGGGAAAAGTATGACTCTTCGATTGTTTCAATTCCAGGATTCCTAAGAGATCCCTCACAGTACTATGAATATGCTCTGGAGATGTACCCAATTAGAGCAGGTGCAAAACCTAATGTTGCCCATTTGTTCTTAGCTAAGCTGGAAAAAGTTGGCCTTATTGAGGGTGTTATAACGCAAAATGTTGACGGACTTCACCTAATGGCAGGCAATACAAATGTTCATGAGCTCCATGGTTCAATACGACAGGCTAGCTGCCTTCAGTGTGGTCAAATTTATATGATGGACGATATTATTAGTAGAGTAAGAGAGGGGGAGAACCCACCTATATGTAAGTATTTTCAAGGTGAAGAATGTAATGGCTTAATTAAACCTACTGCTGTTTTCTTTGGTGAAGGATTGCCAACGGTACCATGGGCCTCTTCTGTTGATAAATCTAAAGAAACTTCGTTGATGATTGTTATTGGCTCCTCACTTCAGGTTTCGCCTGCAAACAGCTTGCCCGATGTTGCACTTAATACAGGGTCAGATCTTGCTATAATTGACTTGCTTGACACCCCTTTTGATTCTAGGGCTAGTGTGAAGATTGAAGATAGAGCCGTTTTAGTTTGCGAGAGACTAGGTCACCTCTTGGGCCTTTAAGGTCCAAACCAATCTCCCTTTATGGTTTTAAAATATCTATATCTAGTAGATAATATCTATTGAAATCACTACATATAGTATTAAATTATTTAATAATCTTGACAAAATTTTTTTTAAATTAATGGTTGACTATTGAGTCCAAATTTGAGTTAATTATATATAACGGGGTGTAAGAGCTTAGTTTAACAATTAAAGGTTTTACACCATAAAAGATACTGCCCTACACGCGCAAATCTCATTCAAGGAGGTCTCACATTATGCCAAGTCATCTTAATGTAGACACAAAGTATTGGACTCTCACAGACGAGATTCCAGCACCACCAGTTGAAAGAGACATCAAATCATGGATTATCGGAAACCCTTCTGATCCTCTATGGGACATTGATGTTCTTCCTTTAACTTATTCAGATTCAAGATGGTCCGCATTTGTTCTTGATGTTGACGCAGATACAAGACAAAGACTATGTCCAAACCCACCCCTTACTATTTGGGACGGCGACGATGCAGAACTTGTCGAGTATTGGTACGTTACACACAACAATACAATGTTAGGTCCATATTTAGAGTTCGGAGTAACTATCTCTGCTTCTCACACAGACGCTAAAGGTAATACATGGAAAGGCGGTTACTATCCATATATGTATCTTACTTCTGATTCCGCGGTTGATGCGGGTCGTGTTTTAGGTTTTCCTAAAAAAATGGCGTACATCAGAATCACCGAGCATGGCGGCGAAAAAGGAGACGATTTCTATGGCTTCTCAATGTCAAGAAATGGTTACCTATTATGCGCACAGCAAGGTAAATACGACGATGCACCAGTTAAACCACCATTCTTCTATGGAAAAACAGACTGGGGTAAATTTAACATGAAAGTTATCACACGTCCTGACGTTGCAAGTTCAGAATGGCAGCTAACTTATCTTCCATCTAAACTTCCACCTGCATTTAATGTAGAAGGACATAGATTCCAAATTAAAAACGAGCTTACAAGAACAGCCTCTGGCGATTCCATTGACTGGTTCCAACAAGCTACACCATTTGATAACATGGGCGCAGAATTAAAAGTAAACGAAATTAAAGGTTTAATTTCATTTACATTTGATTTAGTTATCCCTCCAGCTGAGGTTGTATGGAACGAAACATACGAAAGACCTGCAAGCTATAGAGGATATGCAACACCATATCAGTATGGTTTAAGACAACAGTTCCCAATTCACCAAGGTGCGTAGGGACGTAATTTAAATTTTAAGGAGAAAATAATCATGGGAAAACAAGCAAACGAATATAGCTATCCATGGCTCGAAGAAGGAGAAGTTCCACCATTACCACTTGATAGAGATAGAATTCATATTATCTCTCAGGGTGTAGCTGATCCAGTTTTCGACTATGATATCGTTCCTTTAACATACACAGAAAGCCGCTGGATGGCTTTTGTTGTTGAAGCTGACGAAGCTGCTTTAAAAGCAATTACGCCTGACCCGATCGACCTTCATGATAACATCCTTGAATTCTGGTATGTAATACATAGAAACACTATGTTAGGACCATACATGGAATTTGGTGTTACTGAATCCGCAACAGTAAGCGGACAGGACGCTCAGGTATGGAAGGGTGGATATTATCCATATATGTACCTTTCAAACGACTCACCAATTTTCGCTGGTAGAGAACCTTTCGGATTTCCAAAAAAAGCTGCATACATTGCTGCTTATGAGCATGGCACAAACGATAACTATTTCAACATGACAATGGAAAGAAGAGGATATGTTCTTCATTCAGCAAACGGTCGTTATTCAGACAAACCAGTATCTGTTAAACCAACATTCTACGGTAAAACAGACTGGGGTCGTTTAAACTACAGAATCACAACTCATCCAAGTGTTGCTTACAGTGACCACCAGGTTACATATCTTGGTTCTGAGTTACCACCACAATTCGGTACAGGACATAGGTTCCAATTAGATCCAAGTTCTGTTAGAACTTGTACTGGTGATGACGTAAGAACATGGTATATGGCTGGAACACCTTTTGACTTCATGGGAGGTTCATTAGGTAACGTAACTGTTCATGGTTTGATTTCGTTCACATTTAACTTAATCATTCCACCAGCATCTATTGTATGGGAGAAAAGAGTTGAAAGAAATGATGACGATGTTGCAAAACATCTGTTATTCTCAACTCCTTACAAATATACAATGAGACATAGATTCTTAACACCTTACTATCCAGGTGCTTAGGTCTTTTGATCATTTTGGGGGACTTCGGTCCCCCTTCTTTTCTTTCTTAAATCACCAAAACATGATAAATTATTTAAAATGAGAAAATCACAGGTATATATTAACGGAGAGTTAATAAGTACTAAAAATTCATATGTTAGAGAAAATCCTGCAACCCTTGAACCACTTCAGGAAGTTTCCCTAAGTTCAAAAAAAGAAATTGATTATGCTTGTGATTCCGCATCAAGAGCCTTTTCTATTTGGTCTAAGACCCCGCCTCTTACTAGGGGTCAGCTGTTGTTTGATGTTGCAAAAAAAATTAAGTCCAACATTGATTCTTTGTCATTAATAAACACCCAGGAAACAGGAAAGCCTATTAACGAAAGTACTCTGGTAGAGCTGGCTGGTGTTGTTAGAACTTTCGAATATTACGCAGGTCTTGCAACTAAGATAAAGGGAAATTCTCAGGTTATTAATAATAATCTTGTTTCTTTTACTATAAAGGAACCAGTTGGAGTTGTTGGACAAATTTTACCATGGAATTTTCCTTTACTTCTTGCGGCTTGGAAGCTTGCACCTGCATTGGCTGCAGGATGTACAGTTGTTGTTAAACCCTCAGAGTTAACTCCACATGGCACTTTAGAATTAGCTAAAATTATTTCGGATTGTGGAATACCAAACGGAGTAGTGAACGTTTGTCCTGGTCAAGGAGTTGACGCCGGAGATGCATTAGTTAAAAGTAAAAAAATATCAAAAATATCATTTACAGGATCTTCCCAAGTTGGCAAAGAGATAGTTAAAAATAGTGCAGACAATTTAACTAAGCTTTCTTTGGAGTTGGGAGGAAAAGCGCCCAACATAGTCTTTGACGATGCAAATTTAGCATCTTGTATTGAAGCAAATCTTCGAGGGGGTTTCTTCAATCAAGGAGAAAATTGCACTGCTGTTACAAGGCTTTTTGTGCATAAAAAGATATTTAATAAGTTTCTAAAGCTTTATATTAAAAGTATTGCAGAAATTAATCAAGACTTGCCTGAGAGCACCAATTCCCAAATGGGCTCTCTTATTTCTAAGGATCACTTTAAAAAAGTAGGTAGATGTGTTAAAAAAAGCTTGAACCAAGGAGGGCGATTGCTTTATCAAGGTATTGTAAAGAGTCACTTGAAGGGGCATTATTATCCTCCAACTTTGATAGAAATAACCGATAGCGACAATATTTTGTTTAATGATGAGGTTTTTGGGCCAGTT
>CAJJDL010000075.1 GCA_905182935.1 uncultured Nitrospinaceae bacterium
GGATTTCGTTAGGGAGTGAACTCTTTAATTTAGAAAAGTTTCAAGCCTTTTCCGAAGATTATCAAATATTTGATGAAATTAATCCTTTCTATAAGGGGAAAACACAAAGAAATTATTATATTTTTGTAAAACCACAAGGAACTATTACAGATACTGTATTCACTGAAAAATTTGTTCATGATGTTCAAAATACCATTAATATCTCTGGCTTAGCACGTGAAATTACTGGCCTAAAAATAAAACTCACAGGGTCATTGATAGTGCGCTTAGAAGAGAATGCATTTATTAAAAATGACTTAGAAAAATCCGCTTTACTTGCAGCTTTTTTGGTTGCATCAATAATACTGGTCTACACACGATCTTGGTTTTCCATTCCGCTTATTATTTTTCCATTATTATTGTCAATGACTTATACATTTGCTTTGACTAAATATTTTATCGGACACCTAAATATAATTTCCGGATTTCTCGTAGCAATTTTGATGGGCTTGGGGATTGACTATGGGATTCACCTTTATATTCGCTTCAAACAGGAACTGCTTAAGGGTACATCTATTCCAGATGCGACTGAAATCGTTGTTACTCAAGTGGGTCGTTCAGGGTTCATTTCAATGCTGACAACTATCAGCGTATTTTCTATATTAATTTTTTCTGACTTTCTTGGGTTTGCAGAATTTGGAAAGATAGCAACCATAGGAATTATCAGTGCTTTTTTTACATATATTTTTGTGTTTCCTGCTCAGACAATTTTTTATGACCGGGTTGAATGGCTAGGCAAACCAAAACCTCGATTATTTATTTTTAAAATTTATAATCTTTATTCAAGTACGCCTTATTCTATTTCGTTGCTATTCTTAGTCCTTTTAGGTTTGAGTTTTTATCTTCTTCCTCAAATAAAGTTTGAATATGATTTTCAGAAATTAAGAGGTGATTCGCCAGCGGCAGAATATGAGACAGAAAGTACGAATGACTTTGGATTTGCTTTTTCTCCGACAGTTATACTTGTTTCTAAAAAAGAAGATCTGTTTTATGTCCATCAAGCTTTAGATGAGATTAAAGAGAAAAATGCAAATAACTCAACGATAGGAGTACATTACTCGTTAAATCAGTTTAGCCTACAAGAGTTTGAGTCAAAAAAAGATATTATTATTAGAATTCGAAAGATAGTTAATGAAGAAAAAAATATTATCAAGCTTGCGTTAGGGAAAGATAAATTTTCTAAGTTCGAACAACTTCTAACAACTGAACCATTTGACGAGTCGAAGATTCCTCAAAATTTAATTAGTAAACTCACAGCTAAAGATGAATTTTTACTTCTCATGTTTTCTCCGGCCGATAAAAATTTTTTTAACGTAAAAAATGTTTACCAGTTATCTAGAGAAATGTTAGATGTGAAACGGGTTCTTGCAGATAGTAATGTGTCTGTATCAATATTAAATGAAAATCTCTTGGCGGCTGAAATAATGAGTTGGGTTAAGGTGAAAGGCCCTAGGGCGATGGCTGTTGCGGTAGTTATTGTTTTTTTTATTTTAATTTTTGACCTGCAGAGTATTTTATTAGCGTTTAAAACTTTATTACCACTTCTTACTGGCTTGTTGTTGACGGGGGCAATTATGGCTTTTTTTGAAATCAAGTTGAATTTTATTAATATTGTTATGTTGCCATCGATTATAGGCATTATGATTGGAAGCTGTATTTATTTGACGCATCATATTTTAGAATATTCCATGGGTGCTACTATTAAATCTGTGCAGGAGACCGGCAGTGCTATTATATTATCTGCTTTAACAAGCTTAGCAGGTTATGTAAGTTTGAATATAGCGCATCATGCTGGGGTTAACTCTATTGCAACCATAGTTGAAATTGGGATTATTACTTGTACTATGTGTGCGTTATTTTTGCTACCTGCCTTGTTTGAAATAAGAATTGGTAAAACAGGCAATGCAGATTAAAAAATTCTATCAATATTGGCGCTGATGTTTGGATTATATTTAATATTGTGAAATTTTATGACAGCTCATTTAGTAAAGTAATGATTATTTAGATAAGGTGAACTTGTGTCTCATATTAAAGAAGAAATAAAATTCCCGATAAGAGAAGCGAGAGAGATCGTTAAGGATTTAATGCAACCAAATGCCTTTATATATTGGGTTGATTTTTTGTTTCATATTACTCTTGGATGGGGTGCATTTTTCTTTTGTTCTCATTCAAGTCTATTTTCTCCAAGTCAGTGCGGTTTCTTTTTTGTATCGGTTTTCTCTTTTTTTAGGGCGGCTATTTTTATTCACGAAATAACTCACTTGAGAAAAGGAACTTTTCGTTTGTTCCAATTTTCCTGGAACTTATTATGTGGTTTCCCTTTGATGATTCCTTCTTTCTTGTATAAGGGAGTCCATAACGACCATCATAATATAAATTTATATGGTACTCGGGGTGATGGCGAGTATTTCCCATTCGTGCACGAGGGGAAGTCTAAAATTATTTTATTTATTTTATCTTCCTTTTTTGTGCCAGTGCTATTTTTCGTACGCTTTGTATTTTTAACCCCATTGTCGTATTGCCATCAAGGTATAAGGCTGTTTGTCTTAGAAAAATTTTCATCTCTCTCAATTGATTTAAGTTATAGAAGAACAAAGTCGTCATTAAATTCTGTCGGTATGTGGCAGGTTCAGGAATTTGTTGCCTGCTTATTTGGGTGGGTTTTTCTTTTAATGGTTATTCAAGGCATTATACATTATAAGATTCTTTATTTGTGGGTCGTCACTTTCGGGGCAGTTTTTTTTATTAATTCGGTTAGAACACTATGTGCGCATTGCTACCGTTATTCTGAAAATCAAACTCTTGACCTCTCAGAGCAACTTCTAGATTCTGTCAATATTCCCAAAAGTTTTTTGGGTTTTTTATGGGCTCCTGTCGGGTTAAGGTTTCATGCTACGCATCATTTGATTCCAGAAATGCCCTATCATTCTCTTGGGGAAACTCATAAGAGACTTATGGGTAAGTTTTCATGTAAAAATCTATACATTCAGACTAATTCTAATAGTCTGTGTTCAACTCTATCGCGTATTTGGAGGGAATCTTAACGTTTTGCCCTTTTTGTGCTTTTTGTAGAATATTTTTAATGTTATCTTATATTTAGTTTATAGCCTATGAATGTATTAACTATTTTTGTTCCCAACCAATTAAAATAATAAACATCGTTTTAAATAGAAATAAACTATGCCAAAAACGTCTCTCGATTCAGATTCTGCGAAAAAAATAATTCAAATAAAAAAGAAATTTGATTTTGAAAGCAGCCATCTAAACACTTCATTTAAAAACGATGAAAGTATTCTTTCCAAATGTTTTAATTATAACGCTCCTGACCAGGCTAAAGATTTAGGTATATATCCTTATTTCCGAGAAATTCAAGAAACTGGAACTTCGCATGTCGTTATTGATGGGAAAAGAGTCGTGACCATCTCAAGTAATAATTATCTTGGTCTAGCAAAAGATCCAAACGTTATTAAGGCAGGAAGGGAAGCCCTAGAAAAATTTGGAATTGGGTGTACTGGCAGTCGATTTCTTAATGGGACTCTTGATTTACACCGAGTCTTGGAAGAAAATATTTCAAATTTTCTTGGGCGTGAAGATTCGATTGTTATGTCAACAGGTTTTCAGGCAAATCAAGGAACTATCTCCTGTATTTTAGGAAGACAAGATGTAGCATTTTCTGATCGCGAAAATCACGCAAGTATTTATGAAGGATGTGCAGTTGCTTCAGGAAAGACTATGCGCTATCGGCATAATGATATGGACCACCTTGAGTCCTTGCTGAAAAAAAATTCTACAGTTAAAGGTAAAATTATTATCACTGATAGTGTTTTTAGTATGAGTGGTGATATTGCTAATTTACCTGAAATTGTTAAGCTCGCCAAAAACTATGGTGCCAGTTTAATGGTTGACGAGGCTCATGGGCTTGGAGTACTAGGTGATCGTGGTAGAGGAGCTTGCGAATACTTTAATGTGGAAAAAGAAGTTGATATTTATGTCGGTACGTTCTCAAAGAGCTTGGGTTCCATTGGAGGTTTTGTTTCTGCCAAGAAAAGTATAACTGAGTATATCCGTCATAAAGCTGCCGCATTTATTTTTACAGCTGCCTTACCTCCGGCCTCTGTTGGTGGGGTAATAGAGGGGTTAAATATTCTTTCGAGTGATTCGAGGAGAAGAAATCTCTTGCATGAAAATACAGCTTATATAAAGAGGGGATTTTTTGATATGGGAATACAGGTTAATAATAATCAAGTTCCTATCGTCCCAATCTTAATAGGTGATGAAGCACTCACGCTTTATATGAATAGGCTACTATTTGAAGATGGGGTGTTTGCAGGTGTCGCTGTATCACCAGTGGTTCCACCATTAAAAGCAATGATCCGCACCAGTTATACTTGTGCTCATACTAAAGAGGATTTAGATCAAATTATGCTTTCATTCAAGAGTAACTTACAAAAGTTAGGTATCTTGCCGCAGTAATGGTTTTTAGTGTCAAAAAAGTAAAAACTCCCGCCGAAAAACAGCTGTTTATTCGAATGCCATGGAAAGTCTATGATAAATCTTCTTTATGGGTTCCTCCTCTAATTAGCGAGCGTATAAAATTCTTAAATCCTGAAGTAAATCCATTTTTCAAGAAATGCGAAGTTGATTTATTTCTGGTTATTTCTGAATCTAAGGAGGTTGTAGGAAGAATTGCTTTAATCATAAACCATGTTCATAATAAAAAATTTTCAGAAAAAGTTGGTTTTTTTGGGATGTTTGAAACCATTAATAATAGAGAAGTTTCAGATTCCTTGTTTGGTATATCTACAGTATGGTGTCGAGAGAAAAACCTCAATAAGCTTGTAGGGCCAATAAGCTTATCAACTAATCATGAATGTGGCTTGCTTGTAGCAGGATTTGATTCTTCGCCAGTAATTGGGATGCCCTATAATCCACCTTATTACTCAGATATTCTTGATGATCTAAAATTTAATAAGGCCAAAGATCTCGTTTCATTAAAATTGGAGATCACGCAGATGCCTCAATATTTAGAATTAGCGATGTCTCGTTTGAATAGCAGACAACGATTTACAATGAGATCTATTCGCCTTAATAGATTTGATGAAGAAATTGACCTTATCTGGGATATTTATAATGATGCATGGGTTGATAACTGGGGATTTGTTCCAATGTCAAAAGAAGAATTTAAGTATGCAGCAAGTGAAATGAAAAGGTTTATTCAACCAGAATATTGCTTTATTTCTGAGGTTGGTGGAGAACCGGCTGGATTTTCGATTACCCTGCCTGATATTAACGAAATATTAAAAACAATAAATGGCAGGATTTTCCCATTGGGTTGGGCAAAATTTTTATTGAACAAAAACAATATAAAGGTTTATCGAGTTGTTGCCTTAGGAGTAAAGAAAAAATATCGGCGTCTAGGGATTGATGCAGCGCTTTATTATGAGACCTACAATAGGTTCCTGAAAAATAAAATAAAGTGGTGTGATATATCTTGGGTACTTGAAGATAACAAGTCCATGCTTTCTCCAATGTTACGTCTGGGTGGAACTATTTATAAAAGGCATCGAATTTATGAAAAATACCTCCTTACTTGAAAACTCTACCGTTGTTGTTACGGGGGCCAGCGGATTTATTGGGAGCCACTTAGTTGATTATTTAGTCGAGCATGGTTGTATTGTCCATGCTGTGATAAGAGAGACGAGTGATCGTCGATGGTTAAACAAATCAGGCCAAGTAAAAATACATATAGCTAACCTCGAGGAAAGGCCGCTTCTGTCATGCATTGAGAAAGCAGATTATCTTTTTCATTGTTCTGGGGTAACTAAGGCTAAAACTAGAGAAAAATACATTTCGGGCAACTCATATTCATGTGAGAATCTTTATGAAAGGTGCGCTGTTGCAGGACATAACCTTAAAAAAATCATACACTTGAGTAGTCTAGCCGCGACTGGTCCAAGTAGTCAGTATACTCCTGTAGATGAAAAAAATCTGTGTAAACCCATAACATATTATGGAGAATCTAAACTTCTTGGAGAAGAAGTGGCTGTAAAGTATTTTTCTTCACTTCCTATCGTTATTCTTCGCCCTCCTGTTGTATATGGTCCAAGAGAATTAAGTTTTTTCGTATACCTGAAAACATTAAGCAAAGGGTGGAATATAAAAGTTGGAAGATTGAGCCGAGAGTTATCTTTGATTTATGTTTCGGATCTAATTAGAGCTATGATTCAGGCGGCACTTTATCATCCGCAAAGTCAAAGAATATACTTTGTTACCGATGGCGAATCTTATACTTGGGATAATGTTGCGGAATCAGCAATGAAAAACTTTGATGTGAATATTAAAAACGTGGCTTTGCCTGAAATGTTGCTCAGTTTTCTAGCTAATGCTATCGAAGCTTTAGCTTGGTTTAGCTCCGAGCCAGCACTTTTTGATCGGCAGAGAATGATTGACCTTCGTCAAATATCGTGGGTTGCTTCCTCTCGTGCATTTTTTGAAGCACATACGTTTGAGCCAAAATATAATTTAGAACAAGGCCTGAAGGAAACGATTCAATGGTATAAGAACAATAAATGGTTACAATAAATGAATGATGCAGACTTGTCGGTTAATGAATTAATAGAACCAGTAAACCGTTATTTTCATAACTCTATCGCAGGACAAATTGTAAATATTTTAAAAAACACCTGGGTGACTCCTGATCAGGTTACTTATATATCAATTTTTATTGGATTGATTTCCGCGTATATTTTTAGTTTAGGTACGCCTTGGTCATTTTTTTTGGCTGGTATTGTACTAGAGTTGGTCCTGATTCTGGACTGCGTTGATGGTCAGTTAGCCCGTGTTAAAAAATGTGCTAGTGATTTGGGCCGTCTTCTCGATGGTATCGCTGGTTATATTATTTATTTAGCCGTGCTTGGTGGAATAATGATTGGGCTGGATAAGTATTACATAGCACTAATTTTATTTGGTGCGGTAACTATTCTAAGAGGAATAGCATATGATTATTGTAAACTGACTTTCATAACCATAATTCAAAAGGGCTATGATGGAAGTGATAAAGAAATATTGGATACATATTTAAAAATTTCAAAAAAAACCTCAATTCTTCTGAAGGTATATTTTAACTATTTGCAGGTTCAACGTTTTATTTTTAATGGTTACTTTAATAGCTTTGATAGTTTTTCAACCATTGTTAATGATAAACTCGATAGTTTTTCAACTATTGTTAATGATGGACTAGACAACGGCCTTATACTTTCTTTTAAAAAAAGGAAAGAATATCGAGAAAAAGTTAGTTCTTTGATGGTTACTTGGAGTTGGAATGGAGTTGATTCCGCAATGTTTTTACTGGTGTTAATTTCCGTTTTTGGAGTTATAGAAGACTATTTGCTCCCATTGGCAATTTTTATAGCTTCCCAATTTATTTTTACGATGATTTTCCACCGAGTAAAAATTTATAAAATCAATAAAATTAAATGAACCTGGAATAATAGTTATTAAAATATTCTGGTATTTTTGTGAGATTAAGAATTCCTAGGTTTTACTATTGAATAAAAGGGTGAATGAAATGGTTGACGATCAAGTTTCTAGTAAGTTTACGAAAAAAAAAATTAGGAAATTTTTAGGTCCAATGCTTGCCTTGGTTGGTTTACTTTATACATATAGGTCTCATTTACATGCATGTCCACGTGAAGTTATTTTTATGGCTTGGTCTTTACTACCACCGGTTTGGTTGATTCTTGAAAATTGGTTATTGTTTGATGTCAATGAGGAGTCACTATCTGATTTCGAAGTATTCAAGCATAGTCAAAGCTTAGCGAGGAATCTTTGGGGTGGTTTTTTGATTTTTCTCGCAGTTTACTACCTGGGCGGATTAAAAGGCTGAGAAATTAAATTTTCCAGATTTTTGTCAGTTATTTGTTATTGGGTCATTTTCTAGATTCCTTTCTGCAACGTAGGTTTGCATCCCATCAGTTTTTTGAATATGATACCAGGGTTTTTCTTTTGGTGGCCGGGATCTTGCCATCATCTCATACCACTCATCGTCGCCTTTGAAACAAGAGTCCACAGCAATAATTACTCCACAGTAGCTAAATAGTTTGTGGCGGATCTGTTGACCAAATGTAAATTTATACTTCTTGGTAGGTGAACTCATTGGTCAATCCCCTTATATTTAAAAGTTTCTAAATATTAATAGAAAACCCCCCTTTTCCAACAGCTATTCAAATAAAACTAGGGTGCAGTTTTAATCTGTATTTATTCTATAAAAATACTCGTGCAGTTTAAAAGCACTACCATTTCGGATAACACCAAAAAATATTTTTAGTTTTTCATCCGACAATTTATCCAGAACACTTTGATTAAGTTCTGTAAATGAAATCTCTTCCCAGAAAGAATAATCAAAAGACCTCTCAAGAGGGTACTTAGAGATGTCTTCCATCTCAATGTGAAACTGATCTTCTTTCATATGTTTTAGCTCTTTTTAAATTTATAAAAATAATTAATATAATCATTTCAGTTTATTATAAATTATAACGAGACAATAGTAAGAAACTATAGTTAATAATTTTGAAGTAAAAATTTTATTTTATCAGTTGCCAATCAGTATTGAGTTTGATACGGTTTTTAGATTTCTAAAAAATCAGCTATTTTTATGGTGATTGATCTCAATAGGGAG
>CAJJDL010000076.1 GCA_905182935.1 uncultured Nitrospinaceae bacterium
CAACCTTGGCGCGACCATTTTAGTAGACAGAGGCCGAAAACAACAAGTTCGAACTACAATTGAGGAACTTCGCTGTCGTTTAGAAGCCGATTGCTCCATAATTCTCTTTCCCGAAGGACAAGCAACAAATGGTAAAGATATTGTACCTTTCAAATCTTCATATTTTGAAACCGCTATTAAAACAGGAAAACCTGTTTTACCTGTTGTCATAAACTACTATGACAAAGGAAATCCATCCATCGCATGCTGGTACAATATTAGTTTTATAACACATATTATCAGGCTGTTAAAAAACAAGCGATTGGATGTAACGATCGAAGTTCTACCCTTAATTCAAAATGAAACAGACCGAAAACTCTTATCAAGTAAATGTTACGATATGATCCGTGAAAAATATTTATCTTATGCCAACAGAAAAGTTTCAGCATCTTGATACTTGGCTGAAGCTTATAGTTATTTAGACTGCAACAGTACTTTGGTCTATGAGAACCTCATACACAAATCAACAACTTTAAAATGCTTTTACCATTTAAAGACAAAATACCTCAGATTGATTCATCTGTTTATATCGTTCATAGTGCTATTGTGATAGGTGATGTTGAGATAGGTTCGGAAAGTAGTGTATGGTTTAATGCTGTCATTCGCGGGGATGTTAATTTTATCAGAATTGGCAGGCGAACCAATATTCAGGACGGCTGCGTGCTTCACGTAGCACGTAAAACCTTTCCGCTTATTATCGGCAGTGAAGTGACCGTTGGACATAACGCTACTCTCCATGCCTGCAATATATCATCTCGTTGTCTTATTGGAATGGGTGCTACTGTCATGGACGGTTCTAGAATTGGCGAAGACTGCATAATAGGAGCAGGGACTCTGATAACACCTAATACAGTCATCCCATCTGGCAGCATGGTAGTTGGCGCGCCTGGAAAAGTTAAACGTAAGCTTAATGATAATGAAATTCTGTCAATACGCGACTCGGCAGATCATTATGTAGGGGATGTCCTATCTTATCTAAACAATGAATAAACCACTAGATAAAAAACCTATGTCTGTTGCGCTTGGCGTAATAGGTGGCAGTGGCGCATACGATTTACTCACTAATGGAGGCCTCGGAGAAAAAGTAAATACCGTTACTCTCAAAACTCCATTTGGCGAAAGTGCCCCTATTCATCATTTCAGAGCTGGTAACCTGCACTATCTATTTTTATCAAGGCACGGCGAAACAGATTACTCAATCACTGCTCCTTTTGTTAATTATCGGGCTAATATTTATGCTCTTAAAGAATGCGGCGTCGAACGTATTATTTCCTGGTCAGGTCCGGGTATAATCAACACGTCTTTTAAACCAGGTGATTATGTATTACCTAGTGACATTATTGATGAAACAAGAAATAGAGAAACAACTTTTTTTAAAAATAGTGGCATTGGTTTCATTCGACAGAGTGAACCTTTTTGCCCTCAAATCAAACAAGTGGTTCATGACTCAATGCACGCACTTGGCTTCCCTCATCATGATCAAGCAGTATATGTTTGTACTGATGGGCCCCGATTAGAAACTCCTGCTGAAATTAAAAAATTTCGTTTAAATGGTGCCGACCTCGTTGGGATGACTCTTGCCCCTGAAACATTTTTAGCCCGCGAGCTTGAAATTTGTTACGCATCAATTTGCTATCTAACCAATTTTGCAGAAGGGATTTTTCCACGCGAATTTAAAACTGGGGAATTATTTGAAGGTATGCAAACAGATCAAGAAAAAACTCAGGTTGAAAAATCTATATTCCGTTTACCCGGTATTCTTGCTGGGACCTTCCTAAACTTATCAAAAACTGACCGAACCTGTCACTGCAAAGATGCCATGAAGCGTTATAAAAATAAAGGCGTGATTAATGAAGATTGGCATTCATGGTTGGGGTCTGCATGATTTAAGTTTTATTTAGATCGGATTCAGGTTCTGGCCTTCTGCTTCAAAACTAATGATATTAGAATAAACTATAGAACTTCTCTTTTAAAATTTATGAGAACATGAGATTCTTTTAGTTAATTTATATATAACCTTTAATCAAATCTAATAATGGTTCCCAATCGAGTTGTAAGGTATTTTTATTATCTAGGATATGCTCTAGCCCAAAGTGAGCTTACACAATTTTCTGCATTTAAAGTTGGTCTAAACTATTTTTACGCCACTTATATGCTTAAGCAATGTTATATAAAAGAACCTCGCCGTTATCCGTCAGTTTATGGTCTAAACTAATTAAATATATTATGAACACAACTCCCCTATAAGCTTAACTATCATGAAACATTTAATACTAGTTCTTTTTCTCATATTAACCGCTATTAGTTGTAATAAAACTGACGAAATTCCCTTATTATTACCATCTGCAGCCGAACCTTCTGCAAAATTATTTAACGACCGAGGAATTGAATATTATTACCAAGGTAAATACACTGATGCCTTAATTTCTTTTACTCAAGCTAATGTTGTAGATAGCACTGCAGGAGAAATTCACTTTAATCTAGGGTTGATACAACATCTTAAAGGTAACGAGAACAAAGCAAAAAATCTCTTTCAACAGGCAAAATATTTTGCGGATGAAAACATTAAAATACTAGAATCCAAACTACTAAAAAAATATCTTGGCCTTTAGTTAACTTGTCTAGAAACAACCATTGTTACTATAAATAAAGCCTGTCCTTTGTGGACTCTAGATACTTTTGGTTTAATTAAAGCGGTGGCAGTATTTAAAAAAAAGCAATGGCGCAGCTAATTGCTTTCAATTGATCTATTTCTTGACAAACCAACCACAAACACAGTACATTAACTGTTTAATTTTATATTAAAAATCAACCCTATTAATTCAGGAGATTTTCTTGGCAAACCATAAATCTGCACTCAAACGCAACCGGCAAAACGAGAAGAGAAATGAACGAAACAAAGTCAGACGTACCCAAATCAAAAATGCTATCAAGGGTGTTCTCCTTGATGTAGAGGAAAAAAGTATAGAGAGCGCTCAAAATGCACTGAAAGAAGCAACGAAAATCATTTCAAAAAATGCTGGGAAGGGAGCAATGCACAAACGTGCTGCCTCACGTAAAGTTGCTGGACTAGCTAAGAAAGTACACCAACTATCTGCTTTAGCTTGAACAGAGCCTTAAAAGCAATGACTCTAAAATTCCCTGAGGATCCTTCCCTGAGGTTTTAAGGTCTCGGTCTGCTTCAAATAAATATTTCATGCCTTTCTTTAGTTTTTCAGGATTAAATTTTTTTGTATACTGTAACGCTTTCTCTATCAAAAATAACTTCGCACCCATTTGATTCGCTATTTTTTGGGCTCCAAATTTTTGAGTTTGGTAATACTTAACTTCCCAAAGCACTCTAAACTGCCATGCAATTAACCCCAGTATTTTTACCGGTTCTTCTCCGTGTTCTAACTGATTATGCAATAAATTTAAAGCTTTGTCGGCTCTCTTCATTTTAATTGCTTCGGTAAGCGCAAAAGCATTTTCCATTTTTATTTCTCCCACAAGTTCTCCTACCATAGAATCTATAATTTTTTTTTCTTTTCCTGCATAATTCATGACCTTCTCAAGTTCTTTCGCTAAAATTCCCGGTTTTGCGCCAATTTTATCTACCATTTTTTGAGCCGCATCCAAATTTAATTCATAACCAAAAGACTTCGCCCGAAGTTTTAACCAAGTAGTAAGGCCTGCTTCTTGAGTAGCTTCGCAACAAACCGCTACTTTTGCTGATATTAATTTTTTATATATTTTTCGTTTAAGGTCGGCCTTATATGCTGTTATTACTAAACAAGTATCGACTGCTGGGTCGGCAACATAATCAAGAAGGACTTTTTGATCAGAGTCGTCCAAGGTTGTTTCATGCAAATTTTGAACAATAATAAGCTTAATTCCCCCCATAAAAGAGATCGTTTTTGCAGCACCCACCCAATCACCTA
>CAJJDL010000077.1 GCA_905182935.1 uncultured Nitrospinaceae bacterium
GAAGGAACAAAAGAAAACTTATTCAATTTGGTTGAAAAGTTTTCGGATATATATAAGCTAAATACTCTTAGCTTAGTTAAGCTTGAGCGTATGGCTGAGAAGTCTGCAAAGAATTTGGTTGAAGCAATTAATAAAAGTAAATCTGCTGGATTAGCTCGTTTAATTTATGCTTTGGGAGTGCGTCATGTTGGGCAAAGAGCTGGAATTGTTTTAGCTAGGCATTTTCATTCTATGACAAACATTCAAAGTGCAAAAGTTGAAGAGTTAGAGTTTGTTATGGAAATAGGGGAGGTCGTTGCCAAAAGTTTGGAAGATTTTTTCAGCCATGAATCAAATATTAGTGAAATTATTTGCCTTAATAAGCTTGGTTTGAAAATGGAAGTTAAAGGAGAAGTTGTAGGAGATGAACTACTTGGAAAGCAATTTGTTTTGACAGGGTCTTTAGATTCTTTTACACGTGATGAGGCAAAAAATAAAATTTCAGCATTAGGCGGTCGGATTACATCGAATGTATCAAAAAAAACTGATTACATCATAGTTGGATTAGACCCAGGATCTAAAGCAGATAAGGCCAAAAAACTTGGCATAGACGTGATCAACGAACAAACATTTAAGAAAATGATAAAATATTAAGAAAATATATACAATTAAAGTTAGTTAGCGCTATATGATTACTGGAAATAATGAAGATGTTTAATTATATTTGCTTTAAAAGCAGAAAATAAAAAATTTCAAAAATTTCTAAATATAAAACATTAAACAATTTTGGTGGGTTTTTAGAAGTTATTTTAACGGCGGGGTTTTGATGGTTGGCGGCTATTGCTTTGCGAGTTGTTGGTGCTTCTCTTTAGATTTTGTTTTCCAGTTGATTTAGAGCTGTTCGTTTTTATTGGAGACCGTCGTTTGAAAGAAGGAGCACCTTCCTTTGCGGTTAAGTATAATTCTTCTTCAGCCCACTCAACTGGGATTTTGTTTTTTAGATATTGCTCAACTCTTTCAAGGTGGGTTGCATAATTTTCGCAGCATAGGGTGATTGCCGTTCCTGTTGCACCAGCTCTTGCAGTTCGACCGATTCTATGGACATAGTCTTCGGGATCTTGGGGGACGTCATAATTTATTACATGAGTTATGTTGTCGACGTGTATTCCTCGTGAAGCAACATCTGTAGCTATAAGAATATTAAGTTTTCCTATTTTAAAATCCTCTAGTACGCTGATACGTTTTTTTTGGTGTAAGTCTCCACTGATCAGTGCAACTACATAATCGTTATGATTGAGTAGTAACTCTAGTCGTTCAGCCCACATTTTTGTGTTACAAAAAATTAAAACTTTTTCCCCAGATTCTTTTTTTAGAAGACCAAGTAATAGATTAAACTTTTCGTGTAGTCCCACGTGATAGAGTACCTGTTTAATTTCGTCTACTACTATTTTACCAGGTGCTACTTCTACTTTTACCGGGTTGTTCATATGTTCGTAGGCTAGTTCCATAACTCGATAGTTTAGAGTGGCCGAGAATAGCATGGATTGCCTTTTACTATAATGGGAGCAGTTTCTAAATAAGTATCGTAGATCCATAATGAACCCCATATCAAACATACGGTCGGCTTCATCGATGATCAGGACTTCCAGTCCTTTTAGGCTAAACAACTTCTGCTTATAGTAATCAATAATTCTTCCGGGAGTAGCAATGAGAATATCTGCTCCATTTTTGATTTGGTTTCGCTGCTTTTCATAATCCATACCACCAAAAATACAAAGGGTTCGAAATCCACAATGTCGGCCAAGTAACTGCGCATCGATTTCGATTTGTCTTGCCAGTTCACGTGTCGGAGCTATCACTAAGGCTCGCGGAGCGCTTAACCCTTTTTCTTTAGGTTGAGGTTTTGGGTTTTTTAGAAGCCTGGTAAATAGAGTAATCAGAAAAGCGGCTGTTTTCCCCGTTCCAGTTTGTGCCTGCCCAGCTACATCTTTACCTGACAGAGACAAAGGCAGAGTTTTTTCTTGTATAGAGGAGCAGTATTTAAAGTCGGCATCTTTAATGCCCTTTAGAACAACCTCTGGAATAGGTAGAGATTCAAATGTAATTTGGTTCAATTATTACACCGCTTTGTTTAAAATGGAGAGTATTGAGTTCCATAAATAATAGTACAAATAAGGCAGGATTTTTCAATACAATAGGGCAGATTATTTACAAAATTTATTATAGTTCGTATTGATAATTTTGCAACTGGAAACTCATTTATCTTGACAGTTTATAGTCCAAAATGATTCAATAACGCCTTAATTTTTGGCAAATTAGATAGCTTGTCGTTGATTCCCCGCCGATGCCTTTAATTTTACTAAAAGTAGATTCCAAACAGGATTGGATTTTTTACTATAATAAAGATGATTATATAGTACCTTGAGAGGAAAAACTTTAGATTCATAAATTTTGATAAATGACTAAATTGTTAAAAGAGACCTATTTTGATTAAACACGATATTGTCATTGTTGGTTCGGGCCTTGCTGGGATGAGAGCTGCCTTGGAAGTTTGTGAGGATTTAGACGTTGCTATTTTAAGCAAAGTCTATCCGACGCGGTCTCATTCGGGAGCTGCACAGGGAGGAATAGCTGCCTCGCTAGGAAACTCAGAATCTGATAGCTGGGAAGAACACCTGTACGATACGATTAAGGGTGGCGATTTTCTATGTGATCAGGATGCAGTGGAAGAATACGTTAAAGCTGCTCCCAGAGTAATATACGAGTTGGAACATTTTGGTTGTGTGTTTAGCCGAACGCCAGATGGGAAGATCGCGCAACGCAGTTTTGGGGGGCACTCAAAACCCCGTGCATGTTTTTCTGCTGATCGTACTGGTCATGCAATTCTGCATGCCTTGCATGAACCGCTATTAAAACGTTCTAAATCAATTAAAATTTACTCCGAATGGTTTATGCACTCACTGATTCTTGACGGTGATTCTTGTCATGGTGTTGTCGTTAGTGATATTCGATCAGGTGTAGTGGAAGTAATACAGGCTAAAGCAGTAATTTTTGCAACGGGTGGGTATGGACGTGTTTTCAACATAACATCCAATGCATTTGCAAGTACTGCCGATGGAGTTATGGCGGCTTATAATGCTGGGCTTCCACTGGAAGATGCAGAGTTTGTTCAATATCATCCATCGGGTCTTTACCGTCAGGGAATTTTATTTTCTGAGGCAGCACGAGGAGAGGGTGGTTATCTTTTAAATGGCAAGGGTGAACGGTTCATGGAGAAATATGCCCCTTCTCGCATGGAACTTGCTCCGAGAGATATTGTTGCGCGTGCAGAGCAAAGTGAAATTGATGCAGGACTGGGGGTCGATGGGAAAGATATTATTCATCTGGACCTTAGGCATTTGGGGAAAACTCGAATTATGGAGCGTCTGCCTCAAATCCGGCAATTGGGAATTGATTTTATTGGTGTTGATTGTGTTACAGATCCTTTGCCAATTCAACCGACTGCTCATTACTCAATGGGCGGAATCCCTACTGATAAGTTTGGGCAAGTGATAAAAGATATTGATGGGACTCCTGTGAAGGGTTTCTTTGCCGCCGGTGAGTGTTCTTGTGTTTCGGTTCACGGAGCAAATCGTTTAGGCACTAACTCTTTATTAGATGCAGTAGTTTTTGGTGAGCGTGCAGGTCGTGCCGCCCTTGAATATGCGAAAAATATTAATCATGCTTCAATTAATGAAAGCCATGAAAAAACTAATGTTTTAGAATTATTTGAAAATGTTTTTCAAAGGGAGGGTAAGGAGAGCTACAATGATATTAGAAATGAAATGAAGGTTATTATGACCGAAAATTGTGGTGTTTTTCGAGATGAACATCGACTAACGGTCTGCATCGAAACCATTAAAAAACTTAAAGAAAGGTACAAAAGAGGAAAAATTACTGACAAGGGGAAGCTATTCAACACCGAAATATATGAAATTTTAGAACTTGGTAATATGCTTGGCATGGCTGAAATAATAGCTGTCGGTGCTCTCAACCGAAAGGAAAGTCGCGGGGGACATTCTCGAACTGACTATCCCAAACGTGATGATGAAAATTTTTTAATGCATAGTTTTATTTATAAAACTGACAATGGTATGGAAATTAAATACAAACCAGTAATAATTACCAAGCATCAGCCTACGGAAAGAACCTATTGATGATTACTTTTAAGATTAAACGATATAATCCAGAGAAACAGGCGGAGTCCTATTTTGAGGAATTTAAATTAGATGATACAGACGACCTGACGTTGTTGGATTGTTTGAATAAAATTAAGTGGACTCTAGACGGGAGCCTGACTTATCGGATGTCTTGCCGAAGTGCAATATGTGGATCTTGTGCGGTAAAGGCTAATGGCCATGCCATACTTGCTTGCCAGAAACAAGCTAGTCACTTGGTCAAAGATAATGATACGATTACTCTTGAACCGCTAGGTAATATGAAACCGATTAAAGATCTAGCGGTTGATTTTAAGCCTTTCTGGGATAAAATTAATCAAGTAAGCCCATATCTGCAGCCCGAGAAAAAAACTCCAGAAAAAGAGAGAAAGCAATTACCTGAGCAATTTAAACTAATTGATGATGCGAGCACATGCATAATGTGTGGTGCATGTTATTCAGATTGCAATGTTCTTGAGGTGGATGATAATTTTTTAGGTCCAGCTGCGCTTGCAAAGGCTCAGCGATTTGTGCAGGATTCGCGTGACGAAAAAACTTTAGAGCGTGTAAGAAAATTAAGTATGCCAGGTGGAATCTGGGATTGTACTCACTGTGGAGAGTGCGTGGAGCGCTGTCCCAAGCCAGCGGAACCTTTTGACCGAATAAAGGAAATCATGACAGTCGCCTTGGAGCAGGGTGTTACTAGTAATAATGGTGCTCGTCATGCACTCTCATTTACTAAGTCTGTGAAATCCAGTGGCAGTCTCAATGAAAATATTATTCCGGTGGAGTCGCAGGGATTTTTTAATTTTAAAGGGTTGTTTGATTTGTTGCCCGTTGGATTACGTATGCTTTTTAAAGGAAAAAATCCACCTATTTTTCATAAGTCTATCGACGAGGTAGAGGATATTAAACGGATTTATAAGGAGCTGGGTGAGTGATGAAATTTGCTTTATTTACAGGGTGCGTAGCAAAAGGTGCTACTCGAGAGCTAATGCTTTCAACTACTAAGTCTGCAGAAGGGCTTGGTATTGAATTTGTTGAAATGAAAAGTGCCGCATGCTGTGGGGCAGGAGTGGTTTCAGAAAAAAATCCGATTTTAGCTGACGCGTTAAATGCCCGTACTTTTGCAATCGCTGAAGAAAAAAATTTAGATATTGTCACTATATGCTCTACTTGTCAGGGGATTTTGAAAAAAACAGAATGCCACGTTGACTCAGACCCAGCTTATAAGGAAAAAATTAATAATGTACTTGAGGGAGGTGGGCATAAATACGCAGGTGGAAAAATAAAAATTCAGCATTTTGCTAATGTGCTTGCTACCGAAGAAGGATTAAGTCTTTTGAGAGCTAAAGTGAAACGCCCCTTGACAGGTCTCAAAACAGCAGCATTTTATGGTTGTTATGTCTTGCGTCCATCAGAGTTATCTTTATACGAAGATCCTGACAATCCGACCGGTATGGAGGAAATTTTCAAAATATTGGGCGCTACACCTGTTTATTATGACAGTCGAACAAAGTGCTGCGGTTTTCCTATTGTTATGATGAACAAAGAGGCTTCGCATGATATGGCAGGTAATGCACTTATTGATGCGATTGACAGCGGTGCCGATTGTGTGGTGACGGGATGCCCCTTGTGCCATTTAAGTCTAGATGCCTATCAACCCGAAATCGATAAGATGAATAAGAAGGGTTATTCAATTCCAATTTTACACTTGCCACAATTAGTAGCCTTAGCTTTAGGTTATTCGCCTCAGGAGTTGGGAATGGATAAACATATCATCTCGACTACAGGACTCGATAAAATTCTCTCCTGACCCTCGAAGGCGCTTCATAATTTTAGCAGAACTAAAGCGTGCGTTATTCGTGCTTCCCTTCCATCTATTAGTTCTAACTTTAAATAAGATTAAGAGTAGGTAGAGTATATTTAGTTGATAAATGCATATTGGATTCTTTTTGTATTGGTTCAAATCTTGTATTCTACAAGCTTAATAAATTCCTTTTTCTTTTTATAATTAAGGAAAAACTA
>CAJJDL010000078.1 GCA_905182935.1 uncultured Nitrospinaceae bacterium
CGTGCGGATAATGAACAAATAAAAAACCTAGTTACCGAATGTCTTAATCGATGATCCACTTTTTCCGATAGTAATAGGTTTATTTACGAGCATTATTAAAAATTATGGCTGCCAACACATAGCGTTCCCCTAAATAACATAAAGTAATTAAGGGCCCCCTTGAAACAGTATATACCTGACCACCTAATAGAGGAAATCCGCTCACGAAGCGATATTTTAGACACCATCTCAACAAATATCCTTCTCAAAAAGAATGGACAGAACTATAAGGGGCTTTGCCCGTTTCACTCAGAGAAAACTCCATCATTTACAGTAAGTCCCGAAAAACAGATCTACCATTGCTTTGGTTGTGGCGCAGGCGGAAATATTTTTAAGTTCATAATGGAAATAGAGGACCTGTCATTCATAGATGCAGTCAAAAAACTAGCCTCTAAATATAGTATTGCGCTCCCTACTGCCAACCCGAATCAAATTAATGCCAAGTCCAATGAACGAGAAATACTCCTAAGTATCAATCAAAAAGCTCAGACCTATTTCACCCGTTTGCTTAAGGATGAAAAACTTGGTCTTTTAGCAAGAAATTATCTAAAATCTAGAGGCTTAAATGATGAAACATTATTAAATACCTATGGTATTGGTTGGGCTGCTCCAGAATGGAAAGATACCCAGAACTACTTGCAAAAAGGGGGTAAATTCTCTCAGAAGAACATATTACGGGCGGGACTTATCAAACAAAAAGAAGGAGGGAAAGAAAACGATTGTTATGATCGATTTCGAGGACGAATAATGTTTCCGTTTCAGGACATTCATGGTAATTTAATAGCTTTTGCTGGACGAGTCATTGGTGATATTGAGCCTAAATATCTAAACTCTCCTGAAACCCAGTTATATATTAAGGGGAATCATTTATTCGGGCTAAACCAGGCAAAGGGATCGATTAGGAAGCAAAATCGAGCACTTCTAGTGGAGGGTTATTTTGATCAGATGCGTGCCTACCAACATGGCATAAAAAACACCGTGGCCACCTGCGGAACTGCTCTGACTGCGGCGCAAGCAAGTTTGATCAAAAATCATACAAAACGAGTCACATTGATATTTGATAGCGACTCAGCTGGTCAAGCCGCAACTAAAAAAGGATTCGAAGTTTTACTAGAGCAGGGTTTGAGTGTCGATATCCTCTCCCTGCCCTCGGGACATGACCCAGATTCATTTATCCATCAGTTTGGGCCTGAGAAATTTTTGGAAGAATTAAAGAACTCTAAGCCATTTATTGAATCTTATATACTGGAAACTGTTGCAAAAGGCAATATATCTACACCAATGGGCAAAGTCGAAGTGGTAAATCAAGTTTTGCCCTTATTTATGAAAATAAAAAACACCGTCGAACGCACCGAGTGGATACGGATTCTGACAGAACAAGCTAAGATAGAGGATCAGGCCCTTTTAACTGAGTTTAAAAATGCCATTAAGCAAGACCGGACTATTGAAAGTGACCATCTTAAAATCAATGAATTCGGTAATAATCGAAATGCGGAATTATATTTAGTTCACTTAATGTTTGCCGATAAGGAATTTTCCTTGCGGGTAAAAGAACAGGTCTCAATTGACCATTTTAAAGATTCTAATCTTCGCCAAATTACTGAATTATGCTTCCAGTTAATTGACGAAGGCCGCGAATTAAAAATAGGCCTAGTAATTGACATGGTAGATAGTCCAATAATAAAAAACCTATTGGCTGAGATAGGAGTGACCTCAATACCGTTTGACAATCTGGATCAGGCAATAAGTGACTGCATAAGTGCTTTGAATAAAAATACAATTAACCAACAAGTTGAAGAACTTAAAAAAAAGCGGAATGAAGCTTTATTAGCAGGGGAACCTGTCCGCTCTCAAAAAATACAGGATAAATTGCAAGAGTTACGAGGGACACTAATTACAGGATAGATCACGAATAAAAAGAACTTCCACACACTATTAAAATTTATTTTACCCACAGGAGAATCCCTTAAATGTCAAAACAGGAAAAATTTAGCCAATTAAATGGGATCAGTCAGTTACTTTTACAAGGCAAAGAAAAAGGTTATCTGACTTATGAGGAAGTGAATGATGCGTTGCCCTCAAATTTTGTTAGTCCGGAACAAATTGACGAATTAATGCATATGTTCAATGAAAATGAAATCCATGTTGTAGATTCTAATTCAAAGGGAGAAAAACTCGTTGCTGAAAAGCGCCTCGAATCAGGAGAAAAAGACGCCACGGAATCCGAGAGCGGTACCACCAGTAAAAGTGAAAGTATATCTATTGACGACCCTGTACGAATGTACCTAAGAGAAATGGGGACAATATCTCTTCTTACCCGTGAAGGAGAAGTGACAATTGCAAAAAAAATTGAATCGGGACAAGATGAAGTCATTGCAGCTGTAGCTAATTGTTATGTTACGATCAATGAAATAATGATGTTAGGTGATCAAACAAAAAAGGGCGAACTCAGCGTTTTTGATGTGGTTGCAATAGGAGAACCTGAAGAGAGAAAAGCAGCAATAGAAAAAGGAGAGATTAAAAAATTTGTCAAAAAGACCACGGATCTTAAAGCATACAATAAAAAACTCCAAGGCATTAAACTCAAACTTGAAAGTAAATTAACCGACAAAGTTCTAAAAAAATGCCAAAAAGATGAATCCACTCAAAAGGCTATTCTAGAGAAATCTATACGTGGCATGAAATTAATCCCAGATGTATTGGATGAAATTATTGAAAAGATCTATGGAATCGCAGGTGATATACGCTCAGTAGGAAGTTTAGAAAGAAACCTTGAAAGAGAATGGGGAGTGACTTTAGCTGATGTAAAAAAACTTGCTGGGAACTGGACCAAACAGAAGAGTGTTAAATTGCCCCGTGGAAAAACGATAACAAAAAAAGTATACGACGGACATCTAAAAGAAGTTCAACCTGGTCGAAAAAAAATACAAAAAATAGAGGCCGAAACACAAACATCAAAAGATCACTTACTCTCAACAGTTCGTTCAATCGCACGTGGTAGAGTTAAAGAAAAAAATGCAAAACGAGAACTTGCCGAAGCAAACTTACGATTGGTAGTAAGCATTGCAAAAAAATATACCAATCGTGGGTTGCAGTTCCTAGATCTTATTCAAGAAGGCAACATAGGTCTCATGAAAGCGGTAGATAAATTCGAATACCAACGTGGATATAAATTTAGCACCTATGCTACTTGGTGGATAAGGCAGGCCATAACCCGGGCTATTGCAGACCAGGCTAGAACTATAAGAATCCCAGTTCATATGATAGAAACAATTAACAAACTAATTCGTGTTTCTCGCCACTTACTTCAGGAACTGGGGCGCGAGCCCACACCTGATGAAATTGCAAAAAAAATGAGCCTGCCCATCGATAAGGTAAGAAAAGTTTTAAAAATTGCTAAAGAGCCTATATCATTAGAAACACCTATTGGGGAAGAAGAAAATAGCCATCTCGGCGATTTCATTGAAGATAAAAAAGTTGTTTCGCCAATTGAATCGGTAGTTAAAAAGGATCTTAAAGAACAAACTTTAAAAGTTCTTTCAACTCTAGCTATCAGGGAAGAAAAAGTTCTTCGTA
>CAJJDL010000079.1 GCA_905182935.1 uncultured Nitrospinaceae bacterium
CCGTACTTCAGTTGTTAGGATAAATAAAATATTTCAAACATCTATTTTACAACTAATAAACATGACTACTTTATTGAATGAAGATTACTAATTAACTTAAGGAGATAAAAAATGTCTGCACAGATCTCGTTCGACACATCAGAACGGCGTTTGGCCGATAAAAACGCCATAAAACTAAATACGGCACAAGTAGAATCTAACATTTTAGGATCGGAAGGATCTTCAAAGAAAGCAACCGATACTGATAAAGCACAAGGAAGTGCTACGGTAGAACCTAAAACCTTTCCAGTTGAATCGCAAACAAGGAAAGTAGATTACTACATCGAACAGGGAAGTAACGAAGTAGTTATCAAAATTAGAGATGGAGAGTCTGGAGAAGTTATTCGGCAAATTCCTCAAGAGGAGTTTCTCCGGCTAACAAATCGGATCTCTGAATTTAATAAAAACATAATTGACTCAACTGCATAACTTACCATTGTTCCAATTTTTCTAGTTTTTTTGCCTCCATTAAAAAAAAGCGTCTCCCTTCTAAAAGGGGACGCTTTTTTAATTCTCAGAAGAAAAATCCTTTTAATAAAATAACTTAGCTTAACAAAACCCTCCTTATAAAACCACAATCACACTAACCCTACGCAGTAAAAATTCTATACAACAAAAAAAAGTATCAAGGAAAATTTTCATTCTCCCGATAGGTTCGATGAACTAAAGGGAATTGAAAAATTTCCTCGAAACTAAGTCTCGTAAGTATGTTTCAGCAAGGATGCTGATTCAGAGTCAATTTAAATGCCTATTATCAAGGAGGATAAGGAACAATGGCTATTAGAATTTTTAACAATATTCCCTCTCTCAATGCCCAGCGCATACTGGGTGTAAACAACAGCCGTCTATCTCAATCAGTAGAACGTATCTCGTCAGGCATTCGCATCAACAAAGCTTCCGATGATGCCGCTGGCCTTGCTATTTCAGAATCATTGCGATCAGATATCCGATCCCTTCGCCAAGCCGTACGAAATGCGAATGATGGTGTTTCACTCCTGAATGTAACAGAAGGTGCTCTCAATGAATCGTCCAGCATACTAATTCGGTTACGCGAATTAGCATCTCAAGCCGCAACTGGTACGGTTGGTTCCACAGAACGCCAAACCATTCAATTAGAATTTAGCGCACTCCGATCAGAGGTTGACCGAATTGCAGCGACCACTGAATTCAATGGCATAAAACTGGTAGATGGTTCACTAGCATCATCCGTCTCGGCCGCCACTCAAATTATGATTCAGGTCGGAATTGATTCAAAATCATCAAGTCGAATCAATTTAAACGATGAAGTCGACTTAAGTGCGATGACTTCTACCGGTCTCAATATTCATAATTTAAGTGTGACCGGTTCTGCCGAAGCTCTTACAGCATTAGATGAAGTGAATACAGCAATCGCTAAAATTACTCAGGGAAGGGGTAAAATAGGTGCGGTTCAAAACCGTCTTATTAGAGCGATTTCTACTATTTCAGTTGCAGTAGAAAACTTGTCATCTGCAGAATCATCTATACGAGATGCGGATATCGCCGAAGAAGTTGCTTTGCTAACAAGAAATCAGATTTTAGTACAAGCAGCAACTGCGATGGTAGGACAAGCAAATCTTATTCCACAGTCGGTTTTACAATTACTACAATAAATTATTTGAGGTATTAAAAATAATTAAACTAGTACTTTTGGCATGGAAGCCAAATGTCTAACGAAAGATAATTCGTTAACAAAGTTTTCAAGGAGGACAACTTATGGCACTAAGAATATATTCAAACCTTATATCGTTAAATGCACAAAGAGCGATGTCAATAAACAGCGCTCGGCTAGACAGTACACTGGAGCGGGTAGCCTCCGGAATACGTCTCAACCGTAGCTCTGACGATATTGCTGCAATGTCAATATCTGAATCATTAAAAGGTGATGTCAAGGCACTTCAACAAGGTGGCAAAAATCTTAATGATGGTATTTCCATGGTCAACACGGCTGATGGTTCATTAGCCGAGCAAGCTAGCATTCTTATCAGGTTACGTGAAATCACATCCCAGTCAGCAACTGGCACCATAGGCAATACTGAAAGAGCTACATTACACCTTGAGTTCTCGGCACTTCGATCTGAATTTGATCGTATTGCAGCCACCACCGAATTTAATGATCGCAAACTACTCGATGGATCTCTTGCAGCTAGCGCAAGCGATACTACTGTTCTTCAATTAGGCATTGACTCCAAAGACTCCAGTCGTTTTAATCTAAATCAAGAAATTAACTTGACTGCTGTAACATCAAAAGCGTTAGGATTTAATGATAGTAGCATCAGAACCGATACCGCAGCTTTAACTGCAATGGCTAAACTCACTACCGCGATAGATGACCTGTCTAACATTCGAGGCAGAGTAGGATCTGTTCAAGAACGATTGCAATATGCAAATGACCATTTGAATGCAAATGTCGAAAACCTGCATAGCGCTATTTCAACCCTTCGTGATGCGGATTTCGCAGAGGAGATGGCTGTCCTTACACAAAATCAAATTCTAGTTCAAGGGGCCTCAGCAATGGTTGGACAAGCCAACTTGATACCGCAGTCGGTATTATCATTATTACAGAATCAGTAAAAAAAGTTCAACCAATTAGTTTTAATTAGCAGGTTAAATAGAAAAATATTTCGAAGGAAAAACTAATGGAGATAGTATTCCCCCCTCGAATATAAGTTTGTCAGAGTATAAAACTGGGTTTTGTATTAAAACTCGTTCTGGCGCATTACTGACAAACTTAATTAGCCCAAAACCGGAGAGAACGTTTTTAGGCATGGTTGAGGAATCGACCTAATTAGCTTAGAAACAAAAATAGTACATGGCTTTCGAAAAATTATAAAATAAAGGGTAACGTGAGCCGATTAAAAATCGGCTCATTTCATTTGTATCGCGTTAGAAAAGTATACTCTAACTAATAAAGATAAAAATATATGGCCTAAATACCCAACCTTCAAAACTAAAGAAACTCACTCAGTGATAGGATGTTCTACCTTAAATTAGAACTAACTAAACTTTACTTTATCGCAATAAATTATGAAAGTTTACAATGTGGGCTTGATCGGCT
>CAJJDL010000080.1 GCA_905182935.1 uncultured Nitrospinaceae bacterium
AAATACTTCGAGTAAATCGCTATAAGAGATTTTAGAAGAATCATAATGGACCTCTACCGCTTCCGCATGATCTGTGGAACCGCCCGCAACTTCTTTATAACTTGGATCCACCTTGTTGCCTCCGGTATATCCAGAGATGACTTTTGAGACACCAGGTAGCTTTTCAAACGGTGGTTCCATACACCAGAAGCATCCACCTGCAAAGATTGCCCGCTCTAAACCGGATATAGAATCAGGCTTATTATTTTTCCCAGATGTACTGAATCCATTGATTGAAAAAAATAACACCAGAGCAAGGGAGATAAATGCTATCAAAGAAAACAAGTAACTATTTTTCATTTAAATACTCCAGAATAGATTTTTTTACATCTTTCTTAAAAAAAGATAAATAAAACTTAGTATCAAGCAATAGAATTAAGATCAATGGTCGTCTTTTAATTATATTAGCTAGTCTTTGTCACGATTTAAAAAAATTTATGTATAATATCAATTATCGCTCATATTGTTCTTGTAGCAAATGGAATTTGTTGGTCGGTTGTCCGGGTTTGTATGGAAATTATTGAGTAAAAGTCATTATTTAGTCCTAATTAACCCCCTAGTTTTTAAGGGAATATTACTCGTTATCCCTGATAATCCTTCATTCAAAAGGAGTTAAGCCATATTGGTTGATATGGCTAAAAAGCAATCAGAATTAACAATTTAATCGATTAAATATCAATGGGTTAAAAAAAAATTAACTAATCTATGGTTTTTGTTTGACAACCCCATATATTGTATATATTTTACTAGCGAACACTAGATATAGATATCTGGTTTGTCAATTTTCACTTCTATAGCGGAGGAGTATAGAAGTGGGTTAGGGTTAGGCTTTTCATGGTATTTATAGTTTAAAAACCGCCCCCACTTTCGTATCCAAAATATTTTTCTATAGTTTTTTAAAATTCAAGCGGAGGTTCGTGTGCATATTGACCGAGTATTTACTAAATTTGCGAAAGATCAAGGCGACCCTTATAGCGAAGTTGAATTTATAGAAAGGACTTCAAAAATTACTAATACAGACGGTTCTGTTGTTTCCAAGATAGAACAAGTATTAGTCCCTTCTAGTTGGTCCCAAGTAGCCGTAGACATTATGGCACAGAAATATTTTCGTAAAGCGGGTGTTCCTGCTCGACTTAAGAAAAAAAAGGAAGATGGTGTCCCTGAATGGCTTTGCCCATCAGAAGAAGATTCCGAAGCCTTGCTAGGACTGACTGAATCAGAGCGGGTCATTGGTGAAACAGATTCGCGTCAAGTTTTTAATCGCTTAGCGGGTTGTTGGACTTACTGGGGCTGGAAGAATAAAAATTTTGAGAACGAAGATCAGGCCCGTAGTTATTATCAGGAAATGTGCTTTATGTTGGCGAGTCAGATGGCTGCCCCTAATTCCCCACAGTGGTTTAATACAGGCCTAAATTGGGCCTATGGTATTGAGGGTCCTGCCCAAGGCCATTATTTTTTTAACGCAGAGACTGGTCAGGTTGAAAAATCAAAAAATGCTTACGAGCGACCTCAACCACATGCTTGTTTTATTCTCTCTGTCAAAGATGATTTAGTGGGACAGGGTGGAATTATGGACCTCTGGCAACAAGAAGCAAGGTTGTTTAAATTTGGATCAGGTACTGGGTCTAATTTTTCGAATCTTCGCGGTGCGGGAGAGGCTCTTTCAGGGGGTGGTAAATCATCAGGTCTGATGAGCTTTCTTAAGATTGGTGATCGTGCAGCAGGAGCTATTAAATCTGGAGGAACTACGAGGCGTGCTGCCAAAATGGTAACTCTCGACATTGACCATCCCGATATAGAACAGTTTATTAATTGGAAGGCTAAGGAAGAGCGTAAAGTAGCTTCATTGACTACTGGTAGCCGCATACTCAAGCGACGACTCAAGGAAGTTTTTCTTGCGTGCTGGGATGAAGATTTGACGGAGGAAAACCGTTTTAATGTTAAAACAAATACTAAACTCAAAAAATCAGTTCGACGGGCTCTTGAAGATTGTATTCCTGAAAATTATATCTATCGTGTAATTCAATTAGCTCAGCAAGGAAATAAGCATTTTGAGTTTGAAGAGTATGACACTAATTGGGACTCTGAGGCCTATGCGACAGTTTCCGGACAAAATAGTAATAACTCTGTTCGCTTGACCAATGATTTTTTACAAGCTGTTGAGGGTGATAGCGATTGGGAACTTCGTCAACGAACCGATGGGAAAGTTAGTCATCGGTTAAAAGCTCGTGAGCTTTGGGATTCTATTAATTTGGCTGCTTGGGCGAGTGCTGATCCCGGGTTACAGTTTGATACAACAATAAATGAGTGGCATACCTGTCCTGAAGAGGGTCGTATTCGTGCATCTAACCCTTGTTCAGAATATATGTTTTTAGATGATACAGCCTGCAATTTAGCATCCATTAATCTTATGAAGTTTTATGATGCTAAGACGGGAGTGTTTGAAGTGGATGACTTTCGTCATGCTTGTCGCTTATGGACATTGACCTTAGAAATTTCAGTAGCAATGGCACAATTCCCCAATGCCGAGATTGCTCGTAAGAGCTACGAGTATCGTACCTTGGGTTTGGGATATGCTAATTTGGGTGCGTTATTAATGTTAATGGGTGTTCCCTATGACTCAGATCGAAGTCGTGCAATGACAGGTGCCATTACAGCACTATTAACAGGTGCATCTTATGCAGCTTCTGCTGAATTAGCTTCTGAAATGGGTCCTTTCGCACAATTTGCAAAAAACAGAAAGCATATGATGCG
>CAJJDL010000081.1 GCA_905182935.1 uncultured Nitrospinaceae bacterium
TTTTATCTTGTAATAATTATTTTGACCATGCCGTGAGCCAAAGCTTTCTCCCAACTACAAAAGGTTCTACGATTGATGGTAAAGAAATGGTTCTCGTCCCAGCAGGTGAATTTGTTATGGGTACAAATAAAATAGATAATGATAACTCTCACCTTAAAATGGGGACAGTAAAACCATTGTTTTTGGATCAGCATCCAATTAGAAAAATATCTTTAGATTCTTATTATATCGATAAATATGAAGTAACTAATGAAGAATATAAAAATTTCTTAGACTCTTCTGGCTATGATGAATTACCAGGACATTGGGAAAATGGTACTTTCTCAGAAGGTGAAAATCAACATCCGGTAACTCATGTTACATGGCGGGAAGCACTCACTTATGCATTGTGGGCGCAAAAAACGTTACCTACTGAAGCACAATGGGAAAAAGCTGCGCGAGGAGAAGGTGGCAATATGTTCCCATGGGGAAATGTTTATGAAAAGGGTAAAGGTAATATAGATATTGATGGTGCTAAAAAATTAATGAAAGTTGGTAGTTATCCTAATGATATTAGTCCATATAATGTTTATGATTTGGCTGGTAATGTTATGGAGTGGACTATGGATTGGTATTTAGCTTATCCTGGTAGTACCTACGAAAGCCCTAGATATGGTAAAAGACTAAAAGTTCTTCGAGGAAATGGTTTTCAAAAATCAGGTCATTATTTTCTCGAAGCTTATCATTATTCGTTCACCCGGACCGAATCTGACCCTAATGATTATTTTGAAAATGTAGGGTTTCGTTGCGTAGAACTTGTTAAACCTTCTGAATAAAATTGATCTTGAATAGTAGTTATTAGCTTTTGTTGAACTTTGGAGTTGTTACTTCAGAATAGTGTTTTCTAGGTTAGCACCTTTAGTGATAGCCTTGGAGATGTTTGCATCTACAAGGTAAGCATCAGATAAATTAGCGTTGGTGAAATTTGTCCCATGTAAATTAGCTTCAAGAAAAAATGAGTTTTGAAGGTTTGACCCTTCTAGGTTTGCATAGGTGAGATCGGCTCCCTCTAGATTAGCTTCGTCTAATTGGACTCCAGAGCAAAAAGCATCCTTAAGGTTAACGCCAATTAAGTTTGCATTACTTAGTTTAACTTTTGTGAATGTACACGAACTTAAATCTGAATACTTTAAGATTGATCCCGATAAATCAGTTTCCTCAACCTTGGAAAAACTTAGATCAGATCCCCTTGCATTTGTGCCATGCATTTTAGAGTTTTTTATTTCTACTTGTTTCATGTATGCGTACATGAGCCTTGAAAATGATAAGTCGCACCCCTCAAAACTGGTTGAATATAAATTAGAATGATTTAAATTTGATCCTCTCAAATTACAATTTATAAATTTAGCACTTGTTAATTCACAGTTTTCTGCGGTTATGTTTTTAAAATTACAATTTGTAAAAATTGTTTCTTCAAAATTTACTTCTATTAAACTAGTTCCGGTAAAATCAACGTCCGTGATCTTGGATTTTTTTAGAGAACTTCCTCCCATTGAAGCTTGAGAAAAGTTAATGCCTGTCAGCTCAGAATTATCTATGTTTGATTTGAGAAAAGTTGAGTAGACAAAGCTTGCACCGTTGATATTTGCTCCATTAAGATCATATTCACTGAAATCAACCCCATCTTGTTTGGGTTCTTTTAATAAAAGAGATAGGACTTCATCTACATTTGACATAGTTTGATTTAATCTCTTCTTTCATGCGGTGCTAAAAGAGCATTCATGTTTTTTTGAATTTTAGCTGGATTTGCCCTTTCAAATATACCCATTACTCCGGTACGAATTGTTTTAATTAACACCACTTCACTTTCAGTTCGTATTGCTAATTTTGCTGTAATAGGTGTGACAATAAGATTAGCAAGAATAAGTCCATAAAATGTGGTTATCAAAGCTGTGGCAAGGGCAGGTCCAATGGTTGAAGGATTATCAATATGCATGAGCATCTGAATTAGCCCGATTAGTGTTCCGGCCATTCCAAATACAGGAGCCTGTACACCCATAAACCGTAAAATTTTAGTTCCGGCATTATGCCTTTCATTAAGCGATGATATTTCACTGTCGAGTACTTGGTAAATTTCACGACCACTATAACCATCAACAATCATAGCGATTCCATTTTTTAGAAATCTGTTTTCTACCTTTGCTTCCGCATTTTCAAGAACTTTCATGCCACCGGTACGATATTTTCCTGCCAATGACATTATCTGATCTATATAATCTACTGGTTTACTTACGTCAGGCCTAAAAGCATTAATAACTACAGGAACCATAGATAATATTTTTTTAGAAGAAAATGCTATAAAGGCTGTTGAAACCATTCCACCCAGGACGATCAATATAGCGTTGAGGTTCATGAAAACTTGCATGTCACCTCCACGATAAACAGCAAGTATGATCAGCCCAACTCCTGCTACTACGCCAAGAACGGTCCCTGTATCTATGCCACCTTCGGGTGCCTCTTCGAAATCTGTATCTGATGCCATAAACTATTTTATTATTTAATTGTTTTTTTAGAAGCCGCTATTGACCTCATTTTAAGGGACCGCAGTATATAACCATCCAGCCAAGGAACCTTAATTAATTCTTTTCGGTTAGAAGGGATGAAATACTTTAGAAAATTGGGTGCTTGAACGCTCTCAGGGTTTGTTTGTGAACTGAGTTCAATTAGAGACCGATTCATACAATCTAAACCAGAGTAAGTTTTGCAGAACAATTCACCCCATGTGGTGATATATATTGTTGAAATATTTTGTATTCGTTCGAGTCGTTTATTAAGAAATTCATTTAATTCTTTCGA
>CAJJDL010000082.1 GCA_905182935.1 uncultured Nitrospinaceae bacterium
ATTCAGGATATGGGAGCAGCTGGATTGACTTGTTCCACCTTTGAGATGGCCGGTCGTGCTGGAACAGGAATTGATCTTGATCTCTCCAAGGTACCTAAGCGAGAAGAGGGGATGACTCCCTACGAAATACTACTGTCAGAATCTCAAGAACGAATGCTTGTGGTCGTAAAAAAAGGTATGGAGAAAAAAGCTTTATCTTTATTTGATAAATGGGACCTTGACGCAGCAGTTGTTGGAGAAGTGACAGATAAACCGATAGTTCGTATTTTTGATAATGAAAGGGAAGTGGTTAATTTGCCAGTTGAGTTAGTCGTTGATGGCGCACTAGATTTAAAACGCCCAATTAAAAAACCGGAATATCTAAAAAATCTTGACCACGTTGATCTTGCTTTTGTTTCAGAGTTGGTTCGCGGGGATGACATTTTGGAGAAGCTTCTTTTATCGCCGAATATCACAAGTAAACATTGGGTCTATGAACAGTATGATCATATGGTAAGACTAAATACTTTAGGCTTACCGGGTTCTGATGCGGCTGTCCTGAGAGTAAAAGGTTCAAAAAAAGCTTTGGCGATGTCGGTTGATTGCAATAGTAGATATTGTTACCTCAGCCCTTTTGTCGGCGCTCAAATAGCAGTTGCGGAGTGTGTTCGCAACATCGCATGTTCCGGTGGTGAGCCAATTGGGTTATCGAATTGCCTTAACTTTGGGAATCCAGAAAACCCAGAAATCATGTGGCAGTTTGAACAAGCAGTTTCAGGAATGGGAGAGGCTTGCAGGTTTTTTGACATTCCTGTGGTCAGTGGGAATGTCAGTCTTTATAATGAAACTTTGGGTCAAGCAATATATCCTACCCCTACCGTGGTTGTAGTCGGGTTACTAAAAGATCGTTTGCATCATACTACTCAATGGTTTAAAGAAGATGAAGATTTGATAGGTTTAATCGGTCTCACTATGGAAGAATTTGGGGGGAGTGAATATTTGAATATTGTATGTGACCGAGTAGAAGGGCTTCCACCACAATTGGATCTTAATACTGCAAAGTCAGTAAACGAACTGTGCTTGGAATTTATTCAAAATGGGCTTTTAAACTCTGCGCATGATTGTTCAGAAGGTGGTTTGGCAGTAGCGTTGGCAGAGTCGTGCCTCAGTCACCCGCACTCTCCAAAGGGAGCAGTGCTAAATGTTGATTCCACGCTTAGGAACGATGCGTATCTTTTTGGTGAGTCACAATCACGTATTTTAGTTTCTTTTTCAGCGAAGAATAGGCTGGCAATGGAAACAAAGGCAAAAATCATGGGGGTACCTTTTTTGGTTATGGGAAAGGTGGGAGGCGACTCTCTGGTTGTAAACATTAATGGAAAAGAGTTCATTAATGGAGATATCTCTAATTTGAAAAAACTTTGGCTTGGAGCTTTGGAAACTTATGTCCGATAAGTTTCATGATGAATGCGGGGTGGTTGGTGTTTACGATCATCCAGATGCCGCTAACCTGGTTTACCTAGGACTTTATGCTTTACAGCATCGGGGTCAGGAAAGTGCCGGTATAGTTGCATCCAATAATGGCAAAATGCACCTTGAAGTGGGAATGGGTTTGGTTGCAGATGTTTTTAGCGATACGCGTCTTAAAAAACTCCCTGGAAATCTTGCGATAGGTCATAACAGATACTCAACTACAGGGATGAGTAAGATAAAAAATGCTCAACCTTGTCTCATTGAGTATGCGGGTGGAACCATGGCTTTGGGGCACAATGGGAATTTAGTCAATGCTACAGAAATTCGGAAGGAATTAGGGGCGTCAGGAGCAATCTTTCAATCTACGAATGATAGTGAAGTCATTGTGCATCTAATGGCGCTATCGAAGTGTAATTCATTTGTTGATCGTGCAGTGGCAGCACTTTCACAGGTAAAAGGGGCCTACTCAATTGTACTGATGAGCGAGAATGAGCTTATTGCTGCGCGTGACCCACAGGGGTTTCGTCCCCTATGTTTAGGGAAACTTGATGGTGCTTATATTGTAGCTTCTGAATCGTGTGTAATGGACTTAGTGGAAGCAGAGTTTATTCGCGAGTTAGAGCCAGGTGAAGTGATTTTAATTAACCAAGATGGGGTGAAGTCGTTTTTTCCTTTCCCTAAGGCTCCTATCAAACAATGTGTTTTTGAGCATGTCTACTTTTCAAGACCAGATAGCTTCTTATTTGGTAAGTCGGTTTACTCTGTGCGTAAACTAATGGGGCATGTTTTAGCTAAAGAAAAGCCAGTTGATGCAGATGTGATAGTTCCTGTTCCCGACTCGGGAGTAATTTCTGCTATGGGTTACTCGGAAGAATCAAAAATTCCTTTTCAAATGGGATTAATACGAAACCATTATGTTGGCAGAACTTTTATTGAACCTCAATCGCAGATTCGGAATTTTGGTGTGAAGATTAAGTTGAATGCTGTGAAACATATCATAAAAGGTAAGCGGGTCATTATCATTGATGACTCGATTGTGCGAGGAACAACAAGTAAAAAAATTGTTAAGATGTTGCGCGATGTTGGTGCGAAAGAAGTCCATGTTCGAGTCAGTTCGCCACCGACTAGGCATTCATGTTTCTATGGGATAGACACACCTAATCCAGGAGAGTTAATAGCTTCTAATATGGATGTTGAACAGACGCGCAAGTACCTCGGTGCAGATTCGCTGTATTATATAACGTTAGAAAAAATGCTTGAGATCTTTGGTGAGCAGAAAGGTAACTTTTGCGCTGCCTGCTTTGATGGAAACTACCCGGTCGATGTAACTAATTCAGATGGTCGCACTAAACAGTTGGGACTATTCCAATAGTTTTTTTACTCACGTTAAATATAAAAATTTTGCGCAGTTATATTTTAATACCTTTAGTTACCTATCTAGTAATTTAATCCATAGCAACTGCTGAATCCAAAGCCTTGCCTAAGGCTTTCAAGTCTTCTTTATGGTTGGATAACTTCTGGTTCATTTCTTCTTGTCGTTTCATGACTCGTTCAAACATACTTTTGATAGTTTGATAGTCAGTTTGCTTCAGTTGCATATTACTCTTTGACTCGACAGGTTTTGTTTGTTTTCTTTTTACACTTCCTTTGGTTGTAGCGATGTTTTGAATGGCATCTTCTCCAAATATCTTGGCAAGAGCCTCCTCGAGGGTTCGTTCCATAGCTATGGTGTCTTCATAGCCCACAATGACTCGCTTAAGTTCAGGGATTTTCCCAGCATCAGCTTTGAGGTACAATGGTCTGACGTAGATCAAAGATTCTTCAATAGGTATAACCAGCATAGTCCCTTGAATAACTTTTGAACCTCTCTGATCCCATAAGGAGATTTGTCTCGAAACGTCTGCATCTTGATTAATTCGTGCGACTATTTGATTCGGGCCGTAAATCAGTTTTTGTTTAGGAAATGTGTAAGCAATCAATTTTCCATAGTTTTCTCCATCACTTTGAGCCACCATCCATGCTGAGAGGTTGCTTTTACCACTTGGTGTGAAAGGTAGCATCAGAATATATTCTTCTGTTTTGTTCCTCGGAAGTTTCATGATGGTGTAATAAGGTTCCATCATTTTATTGTCTATTTGTGGTATTTCCCATTGGTCTTCTTTGTTATAAAATGCTTGGGGTTTATTCATGTGATAAGTCGCATAGATAAATGCTTGAATTGTAAACAGGTCTGATGGATATCGAATATGACTTCTTAAATCCTCAGACATTTCACTCAACTCTTTAAACATTTCAGGGAATACATTCTTCCATGTGCGAATAATAGGATCATTGGGGTCAGCAACAAAGAAATCCATAGATCCTTCGTAAGCATCTATCACAATCTTTACGGAGTTTCTTACGTAATTACCAAACTGTGGAATTGTTTCTGAATAGGGAAATACTTCGCTTACAGTATAGGCGTCATAAATCCATTTCATTCTTCCCTCTGTTACAACAAGATAAGGGTCGCTGTCCAGTCGCAAGAATGGGGCGACCTTTAGAACTCGTTCTGTGATATTTCGATACATCAATACTCGACTTTCATTATTAATGTCATCAGAAAAGAGAACTTTGAAAGTTTTAAAACGTGCTGCTAAAAGCGCTTTTCTCATAAAAGAATTAACTTGAAAACCGCCACTTCCTTCGTAGTTTTTGTATACGTTTTTTTCTCCTTCTGGGTAATCGAACTCTTTTGTTCCCGTATTTACAAAAACATGATCGTTAGAAAGCTCGCCAAAATATATTTCGGGTTGTTCGATTTTAAGGTCTACACTTGAGCGAGGTGGAATATCCTTTACAAAAAGTACAGGCAAACCTTCAGGGGTTATTTGGTTTACCGGACTGAGAGATACTCCATAACCATGGGTAAAGGTGAGGTGCTCGTTGATCCAAGTTCGATTAGGTAAATTTTCAGATTTTAATTCACGAGCTGAAAGTAAAGTCTGACGATATTTCCCATCAATTGTGTAACGGTCATTATCGACCGAATTGAATTGGTAATAAGTTCTTATTTCTTGGATTTGGCCTAGCGTATCGAGTAGTGGCTCTTCGTCCCAAAGACGGATATTTTCTATCGTCAGGCTATTAGCTCGAATAGAGGCAGCATTTAACGACTCTGCTCCTGTTAGTTTTTTAGATTCAGTTGTGTTTAGTCCATAACCCAAGAGTGTTCCAGAAATGCTATGTTCTATAAAAGGTGTTTCTTTAATGAGTTCGTTTGGATTAACCACTAAATTTTGTAGAATCTTTGGATAAAAACTACCTGCAAAATAAATTAAACCTATTCCAGTTAGAGCAAGTGTGATTTTTTTTAATCCGCGTCCAGTTGCAATAAAGAAACTAAGCCCAGCTCCGATGATAGATAAAATTGACATTGTATTGAGTATTGGTAGCTGACCATGAAAATCAGCAAAGCCGATGCCTGTTAGCACGCCATTTCCACCTACAAGTAACTCGTATCGCTGTAGATGAAATTCTAGGGCCATAAGAATAAGAAAATAAAAAGCCAAAAATGATAATGGTCGTCGAGCTTCTACTTCCACTTTAACTCCATTAGGTCCAATGGAAATAAACTGTTTCATAAATACTATGATTCCTGTTCCAAGGCCGAGAACAACAAGAATTTCCCATAGTATTGATTTTCCAAGGTTAAGCAGCGGCAGTGTGAAAAGGTAAAAGGAATAATCATTTCCAAAAAT
>CAJJDL010000083.1 GCA_905182935.1 uncultured Nitrospinaceae bacterium
TCAATTATCCTTAACTACAAATCGAGTCGCGATCGGCAGCTTATGTTGAGCTAAGCGAAATGCTTCTTTAGCAATTTCTTCAGAAACCCCCGCCATCTCATAAAGCATTCGACCTTGCTTAACAACAGCAACCCAGTACTCTGGACCACCCTTACCTTTTCCCATTCTAGTCTCAGCTGGTTTTTTAGAAATTGGCTTATCAGGAAAAATTCGCATCCATATCTTTCCACCGCGTTTTACATAGCGGGTCATCGCAATACGTGCCGCCTCAATTTGTCGGTTTGAGATCTTTCCACATTCTAAAGCCTGCAACCCAAAGGACCCAAAGTCTAAATTACCTCCACGATACGCCGTCCCCCCCATTCTACCCTTATGGCGCTTTCGGTATTTAACCTTTTTTGGCATTAACATGGCATCACTCTCCCAAACTTTTCAATTCTTAATATCACCTATGTCCAGAAATCCAAACAGTCTAAATATTAAACCCTAACTCCTTGGACCTCCTCTTGACTTGCCCCTACCCTTATTTTCTGAAGAACTCTCTTCTTCCTCTTCAACCTTATCCCCTGGAAGAATATCTCCTCGATAAATCCAAGCCTTAACTCCAATCACTCCATAAGTCGTATTTGCTCTAGCTGTTCCGTAATCTATATCAGCCCTAATAGTATGCAGAGGAACCCTCCCCTCTCTAATCCATTCACTCCTAGCAATTTCTGCTCCACCCAGTCTGCCAGCAACTCTAATTTTAATTCCCTGAGCTCCAAACCGCATCGTAGACAATACTGTCTTCTTTATCGCTCGACGAAAAGATATTCTTTTTTCAAGCTGCAAAGCTACATTTTGAGCTACCAGAGTTGCATTTAATTCCGCTCTCCTAACTTCCTTAATATTTAGAGCAACCTGCTTACCGCTAATCATTTTTTGCAATTCTGTCTTAAGCCTGTCTACTTCCGTACCTTTCTTTCCGATAATAATTCCCGGTCGTGCAGTATGAATATTAACTCTTACACGATTTGCACTTCTCTCTACCTCAACTTTTGAAATACCGGCATGCGATAATGTTTTTACAATATAACGTCGAAGCCTAATATCCTCAAGCAACAGAGTTGGAAAATCCCTACGAGCACACCAACTTGACAACCAAGTTTTATTAACTCCTAATCGAAACCCATATGGATGAACTTTTTGACCCACGCAATTCTCCTGTTTTATTTTTCACCAAGCACTAAGCATATATTACTCGACCGCTTCCGAATCGTATCCGACGAACCCCTTGCCCTAGGCATTGTTCGCTTCATAACAACGCCCTGATCAACAGTAATTCGCTTCACAAACATATCATCAACATCCAACACCTTATGGTTTTCCTCTGCATTAGCAAGGGCCGACTTTAATATACCTTGTATTATACGTGCAGCTTTTTTCCTAGTTAACTGCAAAATATTCATCGCATCATTAACGTTCTTCCCGCGAATCAATTGCGCCACCAGCCTCGCCTTTTGAGGCGCCGTTCTAGTTTTATTTAATATCGCCCGTACTTCCATTACTACACCGCCTAATTTATTTTTTATTTAGCAACTGCTTTTTTAGTCCTACCGCCATGCGACCTAAATAATCGAGTAGGAGAAAACTCTCCCAACTTGTGCCCCACCATATTCTCCGTAACAAACACCGGAATATGTTTTTTACCATTATGCACACCCATCGTATGCCCAACAAAATCTGGTGAAATTGTTGACCTGCGAGACCAAGTTTTTATAATTTTTCTATCTCCTTGGCGATTCGCCTCTTCTATTTTCTTCGCGAGCGACTCATCAATAAAAGGCCCTTTTTTAAGAGATCGAGACATATTTTCCTTATATAAAATTATTACAATACTATTTTCTTTTTTTACGTCGGCTCAAAATAAGACTATTTGAACTCTTGCGTGGTGCTCTCGTCTTATACCCTTTCGCTGGTTGTCCCCAAGGACTACAAGGATGACGACCCCCTGAAGACTTACCTTCGCCACCTCCCATAGGGTGATCAATAGGGTTCATTGCTACCGCTCTTACTCGCGGACGACGTCCAACCCATCTAGTTCTTCCAGCCTTCCCGTGCGATACATTATTATGCTCTGAATTACCCACAACGCCTATAGTTGCTCTACAGTTTAACTGAACCAACCTAACCTCGCCCGATGAAAGCTTTATAGTTCCATAAGAACCCTCTTTAGCCATTAATTGGGCTGATGCACCTGCACTGCGCGCTATTTGGCCACCCTTACCACAACGCAGTTCAATATTATGCAACTGAGTGCCCTCTGGAATTAATTTAATCGGCAAGGAGTTACCAGTTTTAATTTCTGCTTTATCGCCAGAAGCAACTTTATCACCTACTTTCAAGCCGTTAGGAGATAAAATATAACGCTTCTCCCCGTCCCCATAAACTAGCAGGGCAATATTAGCCGATCGATTTGGGTCATACTCTACACCCTCAACCCTAGCTTCAACGTTATCCTTATTTCTTTTGAAATCTATAATCCTATATTGCTTACGGTGTCCGCCTCCCCTCCGCTTAGCAGTCATTCGACCCCTATTATTTCGTCCACCTGTCCTACTTATCGACTCAAGTAAACTTTTTTCTGGGGTTGACTTTGTAATTTCTTCAAATCCCGGGATAGTTCGATGACGCGTGCCAGGCGTACGAGGGTTTAATTTTCTAACTGTCATTAAGACCCCGCTCCTTCAAATAATTCAATTTTATCACCTTCTTTTAGACGCAGCATTGCTTTTTTCCAGGATTTTGTATGACCTATCGCTTTACCAAACCTACGAGACTTACCAGGAACTATCAGCGTATTAACCTTTGTAACCGTCACACTAAATACTTTTTCCACGGCTTCTTTTATTTGTATCTTATTTGCTTCAGAGTGCACCTTAAAGGAAACCCAGTTTCCATCCGCAAGCATCTGAGTACTTTTTTCCGTTACAAGCGGTTTCTTTAAGATTTTATAATGGTCTGTTTTCAACCTAATCGCTCCTCAAGCTTCTTTATGGTTTCTGGAGTACATACGATTTTTTCATGGAAGAGCAAATCATACACATTCAACCCCTCTACCGGCAATACATTTACAGCCGGAATATTACGCACAGCTAATTCTAAATTTTTATTTTTTTCCGCAATTAAAAATAATGTCTTTTGAGGCAACCCCAAAGCTTTTATAACTTGAACAGCTTCCTTCGTCTTAGGATTATCAAGAATAATTTTATCAACTACCGATATATGATCCCCTTGCAAACAATCAGTAAGAGCCGATCTTAGAGCCTGCTTACGCGCTTTCTTATTCATCTTCAAGCTGTAGTCCCGAGGAGTAGGCCCAAAAGTCGTCAAACCTCCACGCCAAAGAGCAGACCTCGATGTCCCAACCCGCGCTCTCCCAGTTCCCTTTTGACGCCAAGGTTTTTTTCCACCACCACTAATCTGACCATAACTTGACTTTGTAGAGGCCGTTCCCAGACGTCGATTCGCTTGCTGCAAAACAACATATTGCTTTACTAAATGCTTGTTTATTTTCGCACCAAATACCGATGCCGAAAACTCAACACTCCCCACTTTATTATTTTTTACATCCAACACATCTAATTGAGGCATATTTTTACCCGATATCACGACTTAACAATTTTAATAATTCCGCCCGGAGCCCCTGGCACCGCTCCTTTTACGAGTAAAACATTATTCTCTATATCAACGCGTATCACCTTAAGGTTTTTAACAAACACTTTTTCTACCCCCATATGTCCAGGCATTTTTTTTCCCTTAAAAACTCTCCCGGGATAAGTATGCATTCCTATAGATCCACCACCTCGGTAAATTTCGTGATGTCCGTGTGACGCTGGAGCCCCACCCATATTCCATCTTTTCATAACTCCAGCAAATCCCTTTCCCTTCGAGACCCCAACCACACTCACCTTATCGCCCTCGCTAAATATATCAACCTTCATAGGTTTACCCAAATCCTCATCTGATACCTCTTGATCGCGAAATTCAGCAAGAATACTCGCCGGATCTACCTTTACTTTGCTATAAAACCCTTGCTCAGGCTTATTAATATGTTTCGACTTTCTAGTTCCATACGCCACCAAAACTGCACTATACCCATTTCGCTCTTGAGTCCGACGAAGAACAGGAACGCACTTCTCAACCTGAACAGCAGTTACAGGGATACAGTTACCTTCTTTCGAGAAGACCTGCGTCATTCCAATTTTTTTTCCGAGCAAACCATTCATTATAAATTCTCTTATCTTATAGCTAAAAATTAAAGTTTAATCTCAATGTCAACGCCACCCGAAAGATCCAACTTCATTAGCGCGTCGACAGTTTGAGGAGTAGGCTCATGTATTTCCATAATTCTCTTATGAGTCCTAATTTCAAACTGTTCACGAGATTTTTTATCTACATGAGGCGACTTTAAAACAGTCCATCTATTACGCGTTGTCGGCAGAGGAATTGGACCCACTACTTTAGCACCTGTACGCTTAGTGGTTTCTACAATTTCTCCAACAGAACGATCAAGTAACCTGTGGTCATAAGCCTTAAGCTTTATTTTAATTTTCTCACTCATTATTCTATAATCTCGCTAACAACCCCTGCGCCGACAGTACGACCTCCTTCTCGAATAGCAAACTTGAGACCCTTATCCATAGCAACCGGAGTAATTAAATTGATTTCCATAGCTACATTATCACCCGGCATAACCATCTCAATACCGGAAGGTAAAGTACACACCCCCGTAACATCCGTAGTCCTAAAATAAAACTGAGGTCGATATTTAGTAAAAAATGGTGTGTGACGCCCACCCTCATCCTTGCTAAGGACATAAACTTCTGCCTTGAATTTTGTATGCGGAGTGATGCTCTTAGGCTTAACGATACACTGGCCCCGCTCTATCTCTTCACGCTTTGTTCCTCGAAGAAGAAGACCCACATTATCTCCCGCTTGGCCATCGTCGAGTAACTTTCGGAACATTTCAACACCCGTAATGGTAGTTGTCTGCGTTTCACGGAAACCAACAATCTCCACTTCTTCTCCAACCTTAATAACGCCAGTTTCGATACGACCCGTTGCCACTGTTCCTCGGCCAGAAATTGAAAATATATCCTCAATTGGCATCAAGAAATCCTTATCGACAGGACGATCAGGAATCGGGAAATAAGTATCCAAAGCGTTCATTAAATCCCAAATAGGCTTTGCCTTAGCTTCATCATCTGGATTTTCCAAAGCCTGCAAGGCGCTTCCGCGTATAACAGGAGTATCATCTCCAGGGTAATCATATTTAGTTAAAAGCTCTCTTATCTCCATTTCAACTAAGTCCAACAACTCATCATCGTCAACCATGTCGCATTTGTTCATAAACACCACAATTCTCGGAACACCCACTTGACGAGCCAGCAAAATATGCTCCCGCGTTTGAGGCATCGGGCCATCCGATGCGCTCACAACTATAATTGCACCATCCATCTGCGCTGCGCCAGTGATCATATTCTTAATATAATCAGCATGCCCTGGACAATCTACATGTGCATAGTGCCGAGCTTCAGTACTGTATTCAATATGCGAAATAGCAATTGTAATACCACGTTCTTTTTCTTCCGGTGCCTTATCAATCTGATCAAACCTAACCCCTTCGGCCAAGCCTTTTTTTGAAAGAACCTCACTAATAGAAGCCGTCAGCGTTGTCTTGCCATGATCGACATGTCCAATTGTTCCAACGTTTATATGCGGCTTATCGCGGACAAATTTTTCTTTTGCCATCTAAGTTTACTCCAAGTATGTTTTATGTTTTATTTATGCTTCAACTTTTATATTTTTGTTTCCCGTGGCCTTTGCGATCAGCTCCTCTGCAACCGCAGCAGGAACTGTATCGTACCTAGAAAACTCCATCGAAAAATTTGCCCTACCCTGACTCATCGATCTTAAATCTGTAGAATACCCGAACATGCCCGACAATGGAACCTCAGCTCGTATCACTTTAGCCCCCGCCCTATCACTCAGGTCTTTAATATGACCTCGCTTAGAATTTATATTCCCGATCACATCTCCCATAAAATCTTCAGGCGTAACGACCTCCACATTCATTTTTGGCTCTAGCAATACTGGGTTTGCCTTCAGAGCCGCCTCCTTAAAGGCCATTGAAGCTGCAATTTTAAATGCCATTTCTGATGAGTCGACTTCATGGAACGAACCATCCAACAATGTTACTTGCGCATCTACTAAATTGTAGCCACACAGAACACCTCGCCCCATAGCTTCCTTAACACCTTTTTCAACAGAAGGAATAAATTCTTTTGGAATTGCACCCCCGGTGATTTTATTAATAAATTTAAAAGGAACCCCTGCCTCACCAGGCTCCACCCTAATTTCTAGCTCAGCAAACTGACCTCGCCCACCAGACTGCTTTGCGTATCTAAGCTTATGCTCAACCGATTTTTTTATAGTTTCCTTATAAGCGACTTGCGGTTGAGAAACATTCACATCCAAGGCAAATTCACGCTTCATTCGGTCAACAAGAATATCCAAATGCAATTCGCCCATACCAGAAATAACCGTTTGGTTTGTTTCTTTATCAACCTTAACTCGAAACGTTGGATCTTCTTGCAATAATTTAACCAATGCATCTGACAACTTGTCCTGCTCAACCTTAGTTTTCGGCTCAATAGCCACAGAAATAACCGGCTCTGGAAAAACTATTGACTCTAAAAGCACAGGATCGTCCTGCAAACACAAAGTGTCTCCCGTGTATGTTTTTTTAAATCCTATCGCCGCACCTATATCGCCCGCCCCGATAAAAGTCACTTCTTCTCTTTTATTAGAATGCATCCGCAGCAATCGCCCTACTCGCTCACGTTGATTAGTGGTGGTATTATAAACATAAGACCCGCTCTTTAATTCTCCTGAGTAGACCCTCACAAATGCCAATTGACCCACGAATGGATCGGTCATTATCTTAAATGCTAGCGCCGCCAATGGCTCACTGTTATCCGCTTTTCTAATAATTTCTTTAGTGGCGTCGTCGGGATGAGCACCTACCATGGGAGGGATATCTAATGGAGAAGGAAGGAACGTTACAACGGCATCGAGCAACTGCTGCACTCCTTTATTCTTAAATGAAGCACCGCATAAAGCAGGCGTTATTTTAAGCTCCAACGCACCCTTCCGCACAGCTGCAGTAATCTCTTCGCAGGTAACTTCCGCCCCTGCTAAGAATTTTTCCATAATAACATCATCCATATCAGCAGCAGCCTCTACCAATTTCTCCCTATATTCGTCCGCTAATTTTCTACAATCCTCGGGTATTTCCACAATATCAAATTTTTCCCCGTTCACCGAACTCTCGTCATAGATACTTGCCTTCATTGCGATCAAATCAATAATCCCAAATAAGTCTGCTTCCGCCCCGATTGGTAACTGCAAAGGAACAACATTAGCTTTAAGCCTCTCTTCCATCTGCCCCACGCATTGCAAAAAGTCGGCACCTGCTCGATCCATCTTATTCACAAATGCTATTCTTGGAACTTTATATTTGCTTGCCTGACGCCAAACCGTTTCCGATTGAGCCTCAACACCACCAACCGCGCAAAAAACACCAATCGCACCATCTAATACACGCAGCGAACGCTCGACCTCCGCCGTAAAATCAACATGACCAGGCGTATCGATTACATTAATCTGATGATCATCCCAAAAACATGTAGTAGCCGCCGAGGTAATAGTAATTCCACGTTCCTGCTCTTGCTCCATCCAGTCCATAGTTGCATTTCCATCATGCACCTCACCAATCTTATGACTGCGGCCGGTGTAGTAAAGAATTCTTTCAGTGGTAGTGGTTTTACCCGCATCAATATGCGCGATAATGCCAATATTTCTAACTTTATTAAGGTTTGTTATTTTGCTCATTATTTATCTATTACCAACGGTAGTGAGCAAAGGCCTTGTTAGCCTCTGCCATTCTGTGAACATCTTCCTTTTTCTTAATTGAACCTCCGGCGTTGTTATATGCATCAACAATTTCTCCGGTCAACTTTTCGACCATCGAGCGTCCTGATCTTGCCTTAGCATTTTGAATTATCCATCGAATACTCAGAGCAACGCGACGACCATCTCTAACCTCAACTGGAACTTGATAGGTAGCGCCACCCACTCTCCTCGACTTAACCTCCAAGTGTGGCGAAACATTATCTACCGCTTTTTTAAATATCTTAAGCGGGTCTTCATTAGTTTTTTCACCCACTGCATCTAATGCCTTATAGAAGATACCCTCAGCGATACTTTTTTTCCCCTGTTTCAACAGGTTATTTATAAATCGCGCAACCAGAAGGTTATCAAACTTTGGATCTGGCAAAATTTCTCTTTTGATTGCTTCTCTTCTTCGAGCCATTTATTTTTTCTTTTCTTTTTTAGGGCGCTTAGTACCGTACTTAGATCGACTTTGCATTCGACCCTCAACGCCAAGTGTATCTAGTAGTCCTCGCACCACATGAAACCGAACCCCCGGAAGATCCTTAATTCGACCCCCGCGGATCATAACAATAGAATGCTCCTGTAGATTATGACCAATCCCAGGGATATAAGTAGTAACCTCCATCCCATTCGTCAATCTCACACGAGCCACTTTTCTCAATGCAGAATTAGGTTTTTTAGGAGTTGATGTGTAAACCCGAACACATACACCTCTTTTTTGCGGACAAGATTTGAGCGCCGCACTATTACTTTTTTTTACCAAGCTTTTACGCCCAGATGTAACCAATTGATTAATTGTTGGCAAAGACAATACTCCTCTAAAGACAACCTATTGATTTTAAGGTGTCCACAGGAAAAAAACCCCAATCTTTATAGAATGGAATGTTATTTAAATTAGATGTGAAAAGGTGGTAATTCTACCATTGATTTAGACGGAGTCAAGGTAATAATACAATTGAAAAAATTTACCTTATTCTACCGCGAGCGGGACCTCTTCCGACTCCAGTTCCTTCTCTTCTTCTATTTTTTCAGGCTCTTCTATTTTAATGCCAGCATAAGATCGGCAACCAGTTCCCGCTGGGATCAATTTACCCATAATTACGTTTTCCTTCAATCCGACCAAATTATCTTGCTTACCACTAACACTAACCTCAGTTAAGACTCGAGTCGTCTCTTGGAACGATGCTGCCGAAATAAAGCTTTCCGTGCTTAGAGATGATTTTGTTATACCAAGTAAAACAGGCACCCCTTTGGCTGGCTTTTTTTTATCTTTAATCACCTTTTGATTTACATCGTAAAATATTTTTTTAGTCACCTGTTCCCCCAGTAAAAAATGGGTATCACCCGGATCCTCAATAATTAAGTGCCTTAACATTTGGCGCACTATAACTTCTATATGCTTATCATTAATCGTGACGCCCTGTAGACGATAAACCTCCTGCACCTCGTTAACGAGGTAATATTGCAACTGATTCTCGCCGAGCACTCTGAGAATGTCATGTGGATTACTGGCACCATCCATCAACGCCTCCCCAGGAACAACCTCATCACCCTCATGAACATTTATATGTTTTCCACGCGGAATGAGATACTCGCATTCTTCCCCTGAGTCGCTCACGACAAATACCTGTCTCATTCCCTTAACAAATCCACCAAATTTAACCTTGCCAGTAATCTCCGATATTGTCGCTTGTTCATGAGGCTTTCGTGCTTCAAAAAGCTCTGCTACACGCGGAAGACCACCGGTAATATCTTTTGTCTTAGCGCTTTCCCTTGGTATTTTAACCAGCAGATCTCCTGCATTAAGCGCATCGCCCTCAACAACACCTATATGCGCGCCTGCCGGCAACAGATAACGCCGTACGGTTTCCCCCTTTTCATCCTTAATAGAAACTCTTGGTTGTTTTTTTTCATCTCGATTACTGATAATAACTTTCGTAGATAAACCCGTTATCTCATCAAAATCTTCCTTCATTGTCACACCCTCAACCACATCTCCAAATGCAACGGTTCCAGCAACCTCAGTTAGAATAGAGTTTGTATATGGATCCCATTCAACAAGTGTTTGCCCCGGCTGAACCTCTTGGCCGTCAGTCACCTTTAGATGCGCAGCATAAACCACAGCATATGTTTCTTTTTCACGACCTGCCTCGTCCATGACCGCGATCTTACCATTACGGTTCATTACAATTATTTCACCGCGCTTATTTTTAATAGTACGTAACCCAGCATATTTTACAATGCCCCCTTTTTTTACCTTAAGCGTCGTTTGTTCGACCACTCGACTCGCAGTTCCACCAATATGAAAAGTACGCATTGTCAACTGCGTCCCTGGTTCGCCGATAGACTGAGCGGCAATAACTCCGATCGGCTCCCCAATATCAACCCAACCCAAAGTTGACATGTTGCGCCCATAACACTTAACACACAGCCCCTGCTTTGACTCGCATGTTAAATTAGATCTTATTTTAATAGTTTCAATCCCCGTATTCTCAATCGCAGATACATTTCCCTCTAAAATCATTTCATTCGACTTAACCAGGGTATCTCCATTAAAAGGGTCTACGACATCCTCTAGGGCCACGCGGCCAAGGATACGCTCTCCTAATGGCTGTATTATTTCTCCAGCATCTACCAGAGAAGTGACCTCCACCCCTCTCAGCGTTCCACAATCTTCCTCTTGAATAATTATATCTTGAGCCACATCTACAAGGCGTCGAGTAAGATAACCCGAATTAGCTGTTTTAAGCGCTGTGTCTGCAAGACCCTTCCGCGCACCGTGAGTTGAAATAAAATACTGGAGAACCGACAAACCCTCTCGAAAATTTGCAGTAATAGGAGTTTCTATAATTTCTCCAGATGGCTTAGCCATCAATCCTCGCATCCCTGCCAACTGCCTAAGCTGTTGAACACTTCCACGAGCGCCCGAATCAGCCATAATAAATATAGAATTAAAATCTCCCTTTTGTTGCCCATCCACAATTTGACGATCTTCCTCGGCAAGAGCATCAAACATCTCCTCCGATACTCGCTCGGTAACATGCGCCCAAATATCTATCACCTTATTGTAACGCTCACCATTAGTAATAAGCCCGTCTCGGTATTGTTTATAAACCTTATGCACCTCTTCATGCGTTTTATCAACCATCGGCACCTTATTTTTAGGAATGCGCATGTGATCAATTGAAACAGTGAGCCCAGCCTCTGTAGCATATTTAAAACCAAGAGATTTAACTGCGTCTAAAAGAAAAACTGTTTCCTCGCTGCCCGCTTCTAAAAAAGACTTGCCAATCAATTCTGAAAGTGCCTTTTTATCCATTTGTCGATTTACCAAAGAAAAATCCAGTCCATCAGGCAATACTTCTCCCATAATAGTACGACCTGTTGTTGTTTGTACAAGCTCCCCCTTAACCCGAACTATAATTTGGGCCTGTAAATCCAATTCATCCGCATCATATGCAGAGATAACTTCTTTAGCACATGAAAATATCTTCCCTTCCCCCTTCACATCGCCACGAACCTTAGTCATGTAATAACATCCCAGCACGATATCTTGAGACGGTACTGCTATTGGCTTTGCATTAGAAGGTGATAGAATATTATTTGTCGACAACATAAGAGTCTTAGCTTCAACTCGTGCCTCCATCGAAAGCGGCACATGAACAGCCATTTGATCACCATCAAAGTCTGCATTAAAAGCAGTACACACTAATGGATGAACCTGAATAGCTTTCCCTTCTATAAGAACTGGTTCAAATGCCTGAAATCCCAAACGATGCAGCGTAGGCGCTCGGTTCAAAAAAATCGGATGCCCTTTAACCACCTCTTCAAGAACTTCCCACACCTCCAAACGCTCCTGTTCTACCATTTTTTTTG
>CAJJDL010000084.1 GCA_905182935.1 uncultured Nitrospinaceae bacterium
GTTTAACCGCTAGTTAATAAAAAAATAATGTCAAATTACGATTTTAAGTCAATCGAAGTGAAGTGGCAAAACTATTGGGAGAAAAACAAATCCTTTAAAGCTGAACGCGACTCTTCAAAGAAAAAATATTATCTATTGGAAATGTTTCCTTATCCATCGGGTAAAATTCATATGGGCCATGTGCGAAATTATGGGATTGGCGATGCGGTTGCACGGTTCAAGCGTATGAATGGTTTTAATGTGTTACATCCGATTGGTTGGGATGCGTTTGGGTTGCCAGCAGAAAACGCTGCGATTCAAAATAAGCTTCACCCGGCACAGTGGACAGAAGATAATATTTCTACCATGCAAGTGCAATTAAAGAGTTTAGGACTAAGTTATGATTGGGATAGAGAGATTGCTACTTGTCGACCAGAATATTATCGGTGGAATCAGTGGTGTTTTTTAGAGTTCTATAAAAAAGGATTGGTGTATCGGAAAAAATCACAAGTCAATTGGTGTGATTCCTGTAATACAGTTTTGGCTAATGAGCAGGTGATTGATGGTTGCTGCTGGCGGTGTGATGGCGAAGTGGAAGATCGTTTTCAGGAAGGGTGGTTCTTCAAGATAACAGATTATGCTGATCGATTGTTAGAGGGTTGTGAAAAGCTTTCTGGTAAATGGCCTGAACAAGTATTAACGATGCAGACCAATTGGATTGGGAGAAGCTATGGTGCGGAAGTTGATTTTTCGATAAAAGAAAAAAATGAAGTGATTAAGGTTTTTACTACTCGCCCAGATACTCTCTATGGAGCAACATTTATGGTTTTAGCTCCAGAACACTCGCTTGTAATGCAGTTATCCCTTGGCACAGAACAGGAAACCCTGATTAGGAAATTTGTTAGTAAAGTCAAACAGGAAGATAAACTTTTACGCACTAATGAAACAGTTGAGAAAGAGGGTGTCTTCACAGGAGCCTATGCTGTAAACCCACTTACAGGAAAAGATATACCTGTGTGGACTGCAAATTTTGTGCTGATGGACTATGGAACAGGAGCTATTATGTCTGTTCCTGCGCATGATCAGCGTGACCTAGATTTTGCCCGTAAATATGATCTTCCTGTCCGCGTTGTTATCGAACCCACAGACGGTTCGTTAGACGGATCTAATATGACTGAAGCATTTTCTGCGCATGGGGTCATGGTAAATTCAGGTATGTTCACTGGTCTTTTTGGTGATGAAGCAAAAAGAAAAGTTTGTGAATATCTTGAAGAAAAAAATATTGGAAAAGCAGCAGTGAATTTTCGTTTACGAGACTGGGGGGTATCGCGTCAACGTTATTGGGGTACGCCAATACCGATCGTTCATTGCGATCACTGCGGTTTAGTGCCAGTTCCAGAAAATCAACTTCCTGTTCAACTACCACTTGATGTTGAATTAGGTGACCGAGGACGGTCTCCTCTCGCAACATGTCCTAAGTTTTATGAAACAAAATGTCCCAAATGTAAAAAACTAGCACGAAGAGAAACGGACACATTGGATACATTTGTATGCTCTTCGTGGTATTTTGATCGGTATACTTCGACGGGTAACGAGAAATTTCCGTTCAATAAGGAAGATTTAGATTATTGGATGCCAGTCGATCAGTATATAGGTGGAATAGAGCATGCGATTATGCATTTGCTTTATTCAAGATTCTTTCATCTTGTATTCAAGGATCTGGGGTTTGTGAAATGTGATGAACCGTTTGAACGGTTGCTTACCCAAGGAATGGTTATTAAGGATGGGGCGAAAATGTCCAAATCGAAGGGAAATGTGGTTAATCCTGACGAAATTATTCGACATTATGGAGCTGATACAGCTCGTTTATTCATTTTGTTTGCCGCTCCACCGGCGAAAGATCTTGAGTGGAATAGCCAGGGTGTGGAGGGGTGTTATCGTTTTTTAAAGCGTATTTGGCGAATTTTTGATGAGTTTTTGAATGAAATCAAGTCTGTAGATTCTATGCCTCAAGATTATCAAACAGAGTCAAAAGAGCTGATAGAACTAAGGCGCATAACTCATGTAACTATTGGTCGTGTCACAGAGGATATTCAGAATCGAATGCAGTTCAACACTGCTATTGCAGCAATCATGGAGTTTGTGAATCACCTCTATGTATTCCGCGATTATTGGACCTCACTTAAAAACCATAGCAACGGTGCCAGGCTGATATTAAGGGAAAGCTTTGATGCACTGATTCTCCTCCTTTCTCCACTTGCTCCCCATATTGCCGAGGAAATGTGGTCACTGATGGGAAATAAAACATCCATAGATCATGTGACATGGCCAGTATTTGATAAAAGTTTAACTCTAACAGAGGAGATTCTAATAGTAATTCAGGTCAATGGTAAGGTGAGGCAACGGCTTACGGTTTCAGCTAGTATAAGTCAAGAAGACATTAAGGACCAAGCTCTTAATGATCTTAAGGTAGTGCAGCAAATCAAAGGTAAGGAAATTAAAAAAGTTATTGTGGTCCCAGGTAAGCTAGTTAATATTGTGGTAAAATAGAAAATGATAACGCTTCGTTTTTTATTCATTACTTTGGCAGCTATTCTGACTGCAGGTTGTGGATATCATCTTGTTGGTTATGGGTCAAGTCTGCCCAATCATATTAAGACCATAGCCATACCGACATTTAAAAACTCTTCTATAGAACCAAATATCCATCGTGATGTTACAGACTCGCTTCGTCGGGCTTTTATTTCGGATGGCCGACTTAAATTAATCGATGCTAGAAGAGCCGACTTAATAATTAAAGGAACTCTAATTAAATATCAATTGCAGCCAGTTTCTTTTAGTGCCCAAGATACGGTGGATGAATATATTATTCGTCTAGGAGTTCAAGTTGAAGCCTATGACCGAATTAAGAAGAAGCTCCTTTTTAAGCAAGAATTTAA
>CAJJDL010000085.1 GCA_905182935.1 uncultured Nitrospinaceae bacterium
ATCGGCTGAAATCGATAGCCAATTAAGTCATTGTTGTAAAGTTTGCGACGTATATTTTTTGATTTAAACGCAAAGTCTATTTTTGATGTTTGGTCTGTTTTGATTGATACTATACCTATCTCGTTTGGAATAAATGGGTGCCATGCAATCACTTTATAAGTTCCAGGAGGAATGTTTTCTATTGAAAAATTACCTTCATTATCGCTAATTGCGTAATAAGGATTGTCTACCATTGTTCCTCGTGTTTGAAGGAATGGGTGGAGGTTGCATTTAAGTAGAAATTCTTTTGTGTCATGTTTTACGAAAACATCTCTAAATTGAGAGCTATTTTTATCAACGGGGCGGTTACTTTTTTGATCTGCTCCTCGTTTGGAAAATTCGTACGTTGCTACTTCATGCCGAATAGGATCTTTGTTCTCTAGTAATAATGATTCTCCATTCCGAACCCCAATTACATATTTAGGGATATGACAGCGATTCATTACGAGTTTCTGAATTTTTTGTGAAAATGGTTTTCCTTTTTTAATGTCAATTAATTTGATGACGGTATCTTTAAGTTCGTATGAATCAGATATGGTGAAATCGAACAATATTCGGTGACCTTTCCCATCAGAAATTCGAGTGCAGTATTCAATGTTGGGTGAAAAAATAAGTGGGAAAAATCTTGGTTGAGGGCTATCACCAATTAAGCTAATTTTACCTGTAAGTGACCCGCCATTATCTACTGATATAACTTTGTATTTGAATGGAATAGAATCGAATAATTTTTTTGCTAGTACATTGTTTCTTTTGTAAAGACTGTTAACCATTTTTCTAGCGGCATTCGGCTTATTTTGCTTTATGTACAGTTGTCCAAGGTTGTAAATGGCCTTTACATTCCTTGAGTCCATTTTAAGGGATAGTTCAAACTCTGATACTGCTTCTGCGATTAAATTTAAATTGATGAATGAGAGCCCTTTGTTATACCGAATCAATGCATTGTCGTAATTTAATTGGATTGCTTTTTCAAAGGATAGCAGAGCTTCTTTATGGTGCCCAATTTTACTTAGAGCGACACCTAAGTTTGCATGTGCCAATTTGTGTTGTGGGTTGATTTTGATGGATTTTGCAAATTCGATTGCGGCTTCTTCCCAATAGTTTGCCTTGCTTAACTCCACGCCATCAGCGTAATAACGATCAGCATCAAGGTTTATTTTTAAATTTGCGTAGGATAAATATATGGGGAAGGTTGTGAAGAAAAATATTCCAATAAATAGTGATCTAATAAACAGTTTTGAGGTTTGCATGCTTTGATTCGAATTATTCTGTGTTTTTTGAAATTAAGTTTATGTACTTTAAGTTAACAAGCCTATTAAGTTGTGTCAAATTAAGGCTTATTAGGTATGTTAGTTAGGATCTAATTTTTCTTAATCAACGATTTTATTAATGTCTTTTAATCACTATTCTTTTAAACCTAATTTTGTAATCCAAAATTCGTTAGCCCAAACAGTTTTTGGATCATGCTTTTTTGGGGATACTATTTTGCCTAATCGTAAAATTCATAAGGTGGCGGTGGATGAACATTCTAAGCTAGTTTTATTTGAACTATTTTCAGGTAACCCTGATGCGAGCATAGTTCTTCTTGCTCATGGAATGGGTGGAAGCTCTGAATCTGCTTATATTAAGCGAATTGCCCTTAAGCTTTGGGTCCGGGGGTTTAGTGTTTTTATGATGAATCATCGTGGAAGTGGTTTAGGGATGGGCCTAAGTAAGTATTTATGGAATGGAGGCGTTAGTGATGATTTAGAAAAAATAATTGATTATATATTCGGTCTTTATCCTAAAAAATTTATTGATGTTGTGGGGTTCTCATTAAGCGGAAATATTCTTTTAAAATATCTAGGAGAGAAAAAGTCCGAACCTGCGAAGATTCGAAAGGCTATGGCTATCAACCCACCCATTGATTTAAAAAGAGCAAGTCTGATTTTATCTAAAACTAAAAAAGGAAGACTCTTTAATAATTACTTTATGAGACCGATACATTTACAGGGGAAAGCCTTGGCCGAGTCGTTTCCCGGGTGTCTAGCTCCCTCTGGTAATGAAAAAACAATTCTAGATTTTGATATACTCTATACTGCTCCTGCGGCTAAGTTTAATGACGTTAATGATTATTATTCTGAATGTAGTGCTAAAAAATATTTAAAAGATATTACTGTGCCAACCACAATCCTTAGTGCTTTGGATGACCCTTTTGTCGAACCTGATATTTTTAAATCGGTCCGCATGAGTAGCGCAATAAATCTTAATAGTCCTGAGCAAGGAGGCCATATGGGGTATATTTGTAGTGATTTAACTCCTTGGGGGGATTATCGATGGATGGACTTTAAGGTTGTTGATTGGGCTGGGGAAGATAGAAAATGAATGTAAAAAATATCTTGAGTTTTATAGAGTATGTATTTAAATAGCAAATAATATGCTTTGATGTAAATATTTTCACTTTTAATGGTTAATAGTTTTTATGTTTGATCTTAAGTGAATGTGTGACTAGAAAAAGATACAGTTAATATATTTTAAAAAATTAATGGAACTTTTCCCGGATTTTCAAGTCAGTAGTAGTGATTCTCCACCCGCTCCACTAGCTGATCGTATGCGTCCCTCTCAGATAAAAGGTTTTCTTGGGCATACAAAGCTTATGGGTGAAGGAAAACCTTTGCGAAAAATTATTTTAGGAAAATCAAACCTATCCTTTATTTTATGGGGACCACCAGGTTCAGGGAAAACTACAATTGCACGCCTTGCTGCAAATATATCAGAAAGCGATTTTAATGAAATAAGTGCGGTGAACTCAGGAGTAGCTGATATACGGCAGGTTATCAAGAGAGCTAAAAAGGCATGGCGTATATCAAAGAAAACATCAATATTATTTATCGACGAAATCCACCGTCTGAACAAATCTCAACAAGATTCTATTTTGCCTGATATCGAGGACGGGACTATTCGACTTATTGGTTCCACTACTGAGAATCCATCATTCGAGGTCATTTCTTCTCTTCGGTCAAGATGCCAAATATTTCGTTTAGAATCTTTGTCTCGGCAAAATATCAGCTCTTTGTTGGAACTTGGATTATCTGATAAAGAGCGCGGACTAGGGAATGAATCTTTTAAAATTAATTCTGAAGCCAAGAGCTTAATTGTTACCTATGCTAATGGTGATGCACGAAAGGCGTTTAATTTGTTAGAAGCAGCTCGTGACTTTTCGTTATCATTAGAGGGAGACTCGCGCTCGATTCAAGTTCATGATATTGAAGCGATAATTCAAGAGTTTAGCGTAATGTATGATAAGGGCGGTACCGAACATTATGACCATGCTTCAGCATTTCAAAAAAGTATGAGAGGGTCCGATCCAGATGCAGCAATTTATTGGTTAGCAAAGATGATCGTTGGAGGAGAAGATCCTCGTTTTATCGCAAGACGTATTCTAGTAACAGCATCAGAGGATGTTGGAAACGCTGATCCAATGGCTCTTGTAATTGCCAGTGCTGCAGCTGCGGCAACCGAAAAAATTGGATGGCCCGAAGCTCGGATACCTCTTGCGCAAGCTGTAATTTATGTGTCTCAAGCGCCAAAAGATAATTCAGTAATCTTGGCAGTTGATAGCGCTTTAAATGATATTAAGCATAATGGTAAATCTTTTCCGGTTCCCGACCATTTGAAAGATACACATTATAAAGATGCTAAATTAAGGTACGGATATGGGAAAGAATATAAATATCCTCACGACTATCCAAATCACAAAGTAGACCAGGAATATCTACCTGAAGCATTAAAGGGTGTTAAATATGTTTTAATAGATCAAAATAAAAGTGACAATAAATCGTAGCACGAACTTGTGAATGGACCCTTTTTAAGCTTAGAATGTGCTTTCTAAAAATACTTAATCTGATATTTTATGAATAAAACTCAAATGCAAACCGCTGAAGATATTTACGAGGGTCGTTTAAGGGGTAATCAGTTAATAGCTAGTGGAATTTCTTTGACTCTTGGCTTAGCCCGTTTATTGTGGGCCTCAGAAAAAATAAAAAATGTTAGTTGGTTAGATCTTGCTGATAATCAATTAGGAGATGATGGGTTGCTTGAATTGGCTAATTGCGACCAACTGGTTAATGTCCAGTACTTAAATCTTAATAAAAACGAAATAACTGATAAAGGATTATTTTTTCTTTCTGAATCCAAAAATCTTCCTAACCTTAAACGACTTCATCTAAAGAATAATCTGATAGAGGGAGGTGGTATTATGGCCTTGTTTAATTCAAGTACCCTGAATAGTTTATCGACCTTTCAAGTTCATGATGGTTGGACTTGTAAGAAAATGGATGGTTGGCGTTACAATCCTCAAGGTTAAATTATGCATGAAGATAAAAACTTCTGCCAAATCCATGTTCATATTTCAAGCTTAGATCGACCTGGTATTCTTGCAGAAGCATTGGGATCAGTTGTTAATTGTGATTGGAATGTTCTGGACATAAAACAATTTGTTTTTAATGGTTTACTTAACTTATCGTTATTACTCGGTGGAAGTAAATCTACTCTCCCTAATGTATTGAAAGATTCTTTAGAGAAGTGGGCCAAAAAGAGTGACATTGTTGTCCAGGTTCTTCCCTGGAAGAAAAATTTTCGACCAGAAGCGTCTTATCAGTATCGATCTGTGGTTACCTTAATTGGTCCTAACTTGTCATCTAATGTTTTTCTTGACCTGACCCAAACTTTTTCAACACATGATATTAATATTCTTCGAATTGAACAGCTTGATTATATTGAGCACCATGTTATAGAGATTGTAATTGGTAGTAAGCATGATCGCTCTACAGTAGATATTTTAAATGCTTTGGTTCAATTTAAAGAAAAATTTTCTGTCGATATTGCTGTGCAAGAAGATACGACTTTTAGACGTAATAAAAGGCTTATTGTGTTTGATGCTGATATGACTTTTATCCAATGTGAAATCATCGATGAGCTTGGAAAAATTGCAGGTGTTGGTTCGCAAATGAAGGAAATTACTCAACGGGCGATGAATGGAGAGTTAGATTTTAAAATCGCTCTTTTTGAAAGGGTAAAGCTTTTAGCAGGCCTCTCGATTACAAAGTTAGAAGATCTATATAAGCGAATTCCGATAACTCCAGGAGCTAAAGACCTTGTTCGCATACTTCAGTACTTAGGCTATCGTATTGCAATAGTCAGTGGTGGGTTTCAGTTTTTTATTGATCGTCTTAAGGATGATTATGGTCTTAACTATGGATTTGCAAACCAACTTGAAGTCGTAGACGGCCGGCTTACGGGGAAAGTTATAGGTGAAATAATTGATGGATACTCTAAAGAGCAGATTCTTTTATCTATTGCCGAGCAGGAAGGTTTTTCACTAAAACAGGTCGTCGCAGTGGGTGATGGCGCTAATGATATTCATATGTTAGCAAGAGCGGGCCTTGGTATAGCTTTTAATGCTAAATCAATTGTGCAAAAACATGCGAATGCTGGAATTAATCAGTCGAACTTGGAGCTTATTTTATATTTTTTGGGTATTAGTGGCAAGGAACTCCAAGAATTGCGCATTGTATCTAAACTCCCTTCTAAAGCTGACTGGTAGAATTTTTGTGTTATCGATCCCTTTCTTTTTTTAATGGTTTTTCTTTTCATTAAACTAAATTCCTAATTACTCCCTATTTATTAGTTTCAGGCTTTATTTAATTTAGTAGTTACTGTTTACTCTTGACATATCTATATACTTGTCTAATAATATATTTAGATATATGTATAAATAAATACGTGGTGGGAAATGGTTAACAATACAAAAATAAAAGACTTTTTATCAATCGGTGAGCTTGCCAGCTTAACTGGAATATCTTCTCATTCATTAAGAATGTGGGAAAAAAGATACGGATCACCTTCTGCTCATCGACTTCCATCAGGTCATCGTCGTTATTCTAAAGAAGATGTTCCGAGACTTAGAATAATTGCCAAAGCTCTAGATTCTGGATACCGAGCTAGTAGGGTGGTTACAGAGTCTCTTGAACAATTGCATTCGTTAATGGGAACAAAGCAAATTGTAGAATCAACATCTAGCTTAAAATCTTCTGAAAACTTAGAACTATTAATAAAAGAAGAATTAATTGATGTTTGGGTGAAATATGTTCGTGAATGCGATGATGACAAACTTTTAAATGATTTTCATGAGGAGTGGGGCAGAAGGGGAGGTCTAAGCTTTATTACAAACTATGCAATACCATTTTTAGCTAGGATTGGAAGTGAATGGGAAGACAGTAATATAAAAATATCCAATGAACATTTTGCGACGGAATGTTTAGTTGGGTTTATTAGTGAGAAATGGAGACAAACAAATGTCAGAAAAAAAGGAGTTAAAATATTAGTAACAACCCTTCCAGGGGAACCATACAATTTAGGTGCTTTAATGTGTGCGGTTGTTACTTCAATTACTGATTCAAAAGTAATTTATCTTGGTATTGATACACCGGTTGAAGAAATAGTTAGCGTATCAAAAACATATAAACCTAAGATAATTGCTTTAAGCATATCTCATGCAATGAAAACAAGTTTTTCTGAAGATTGCCTTTTTAAATTAAGAAATGATATCAATAAAGAAACTTTAATTATAACAGGAGGCAAGGGAAGCCCTTGTAATATACCTGGTGTGTCTAATATTTTAGATTTTAAAAAGTATTACAATTTTTTAGTTAAGTTTAAAGCCTTGATGCCTAAGGATCTATTATAAATAATTTAAATTAAAAGAAAGGTTTAATGATGGATAACTCTAAGAGTGCAGTTATTTTAGTTGGTCATGGAGGTTTACCAAGTGATATGCCTTCTGAAATTGTTGAAAAATTTATGAGGGTTCATAAAACAAGAATAAAATCAGGTGGTGAAATATCGGAACTTGAAGAAGAACTTGATAATAAAATTAGACAGTGGAAAAGAACTCCTGAAACAGATCCATATAAGAGCGGTCTTGAATTGTTAGTTTCTCATATGAAACCATTTTTGGAAAACTATACTGTGAAAACTGCATACAACGAATTTTGCCATCCGACGATTGAGGTTGCTATTGAGGAGCTGGCTAAAGAAAATTTTTCAAAGATAATACTTGTTACAACAATGATAACGCGTGGCGGGTCCCACTCGGAAAGAGAAATTCCTGAGGAATTGGAAGCCTTGAGAATTAAGTACCCAAATGTTGAAATTACGTATGCTTGGCCTTTTGATATGGATGCTTTCGCACTGTTTTTATCCAATCATGTGAAAACAACTAATCCATTAATGAGTGCTCCAACGAATTAATTTTACTAATTAGACTTATGAGTTTTCTAGAAGAATTTGCGAGAGTTGTAAAATATAGATCAATAATGGAATTTAAAGGTATTCGAATATTGTTTCTTTTTTTTGTAATATTTTTGAATGTAAAGCCTGCTTTAGCTTTAGATTGGGATGATAGCGAGTGGATAAATGCAGGGTGTCCATCCGGTATTATTGGAACTTGGGTTGCTTCTGACTTGAGTAATTTTGATAAAACAATTGTAAGTATTGGTAGTCATCTTATTACAATTACAAACAATCAGGGTCAGGAACAACAGTTTTCTTTGAATAATAAACCAAAATTAAAAAAAGGTCGGTTTGTTGAAATTAATATGAGTTCTTTGCCAAAGGAAGAAAATAAGAGTGTTTATTTAAAAATAAGACCGCATTTAATGAAATTGGTGAAAAACTCTGATGATTCAAGTTTAAGCTCTTATGAGTGTCTTATAAAGATTTTTTATTATGACTCTCAAAAGTACTTAAATAGGCATCAATA
>CAJJDL010000086.1 GCA_905182935.1 uncultured Nitrospinaceae bacterium
TAATTTCTTTGAACGCGCCCGTTACTGTTATTTTTATCTTTGCCTTTAAGGTTTTGGTTTGATCTCACTCTTGGCTTTCCGTTTGGCCTTGCCTCTCCGGTCGCATTATTTTTTCTACTTTCGCCATCCTGGTTTCTTCTATTAACCATGGAGAGGTGGGATGTCAATGTCGTAGATGATGAGGCGGCTGAGGCCCAAAGATGCGGTGTATGCGGTCTCTTGCCCTGAGCGGTATTTCGGTTTGAAGTATTACTGTTGCGGCTTTGGTTATTTCTAGGGGAATTTGAAGTATTTCGTCTTTGACTATTGCCACTGCTTGGGGGTCTCTGGTTATTTCCTGGTTTTTTCAAAATGGTATTCCTTTATTAAGTAAATAGTAGTGAGGATATCAGGTGGTTAGCGTTTCAAGTTGATCCACCAAAGTAGAAAAATTTTCCAGAGCTGCACGGACAGGTTTTGGAGAAATCATGTCTACCCCCGCACCTTTAAGAAGGTCAATCGGATACTGAGAGCCACCTCCTTTTAAGAAATTTAAGTAGTCTTTTAGTTCGGTTTTGCCTCCCATTGAAACCATTTCTGCTAAAGCATAAGCGGCTGATATTCCGGTAGCGTACTTATAAACATAAAAGCTAAAATAAAAATGTGGAATTCGAAGACATTCGAGCGATAGACAATCATCAAGAATAGTTTCTTTTCCAAAATACCTTTCGAGTAGTTTTTTGTAAATTTCCTTAAAAGAATCTAAAGTCATGGGCTGACCACTTTCAGCAGTAGTATAAATTTGATGCTCAAATTCGGCGAACATCGTTTGCCGATAAAGAGTTCCTCTTATGTTGTCTATTTCTCTGCAGATCAAGTAGATTTTCATGCTTTGATTGATATCTTGCGAGAGAAGATATTTTGTAAGCAGAACTTCATTAAACGTAGAAGCCACTTCGGCCACGAAGATTGTATAGTCTGCATAAGGATAGGCTTGCGTTTTTCGTGAAAGAAAAGAGTGCATAGAGTGTCCCGCTTCATGCGCAAGCGTGTACATACTATTGATATTATCTTCTCTATAGTTCATCAGAATAAAAGGGTTAGAATCATAGCACCCTGATGAATAGGCGCCACTTCTCTTGCCTTTTGATTCATAACGGTCTACCCACCTCTCTTCTAGCAGTCCTTTTTTTAGAATTTCGGTATAGTCTGACCCTAAAGGTTTTAAAGAGTCTAGAATTTTTGTAACAGAATCTTTATACCCGACGTGCCACTGAACATCTTTTACTAGAGGTACGCTTGTGTCATAAATATGAAGTTGATCAACGTTAAGAATTTTTTTTCTTAAGGAAAAATATTTATGAAGAGGAGCTATATTTTCGTGAACAGTAGTAATGAGGTTGTCATAGACTTCAACAGGGATATTTTCGCTAAACATAGCTTTTTCTCTGACCGAAGCATAGTTTTTTTCGCGGGCATAAAAAATATCCTTTTTAATATTACTAGCAAGAAGAGAGGCATATGTGTGTTGGTGATCTGCGTATGCACTGTAAAATGTTTCGAAAGATTCTTTGCGAACCCGTCTATCGTGGCTTTGCATCATACTTTGAAAATTACCTTGCGTGATCTCTGTTTTGTCTCCATTTTCGTCGGCCACGGTGCCATATTTAAGGTCTGCATTATCAAGAATATCAAAGGCATCTCGTGCAGCTCTAGAAATTTCCAATGATGACGCAATAATTTTTTCTTCTTTTTCAGATAGAGTGTGGTCTCGGTACCTTAGTATTCGTTCCAAATGTAGTTTGTGAAAATCGAGCTCTTGACTTTGCAAGAATTGATTCATCCGATCTTCAGGAATAGTCATAAGCTCGGATGAGATATAGCTACTAGCTTGAGCTACGAGTATATTCAAGTGCACTATTTTTTCAAAATTACTTTGGTTTTGTGTGTGAGTTTTATCTTCATCATTACGAAGGTGGGCATAGGTGTAAAGTTTTTCTAATTTTCGCGAGATATCAATGTCAAATTCAAGGCATGCTTTAATTCTTTCGACTGACTGGGTCAGGGTTCCCTTAAAAGAGTTGTAACCCGAAATAGCTACTTCCAATGCATTAAAGTCTTCATGCCACAGGGAGTCTTGCAAATATAGGCCGTTAAGTTCCCATTTTGCTTCTTCAGAAATATCTTCTCGTGTTGAGGGCTTTATTGTAGCTTCCATAAAAACTTTAAATAGTACCTTAAGTTATTGCCTTATTTTTCTGCACTTCATTATGAAAGTGCAAGGTCAATAGTATCTAGGTGGATAATCAGCCGAGCTTGCTTTTCAGAGAGAACTTGTTTTCTCTGACTGTCTTTCTCGATAACCTCTGGAGGTGCCTTATCGATGAATTTCTTATTGGAGAGTTTCTCTGTTAAAACTATGATATCTTTTGCAACTTTTTTCAACTCTTTTTCGACACGTTTTTTTTCTTCGGTGAAATTCATTTTTCCATCAAGAGAAACAAAGATGTCCATTTTGTCACAAACAGACGAGGTGGATAACCGTGGTTTTTGCACCTTAGGGCCATATTCAATAAGAGTTGCCCTAGATAAACTATTGATATACATAGAGTTATCTTTAATTATTGCGGTCTGTTGATCATGCTCAGTTCTAACGAGAACGTCGAGATTTAGACCAGGGTTTAAGTTCATCTCACCGCGAATATTCCGCACACAGGTGATGATATTTATGACAGTAGAAAATGATTTTTCCACTACTAGGTCTAAATTCTTTTCTTTGTACTGCGGGAAAGAGGTCTCCATAATACTTCCATTTGTATAAGGAAGTTTACTACGTATTTCTTCCGTGATAAATGGCATAAATGGATGAAGTAGCCGTAGGCTAGTTTCTAAAACATAGACGAGAATATTTTGGGTCCCTTCTTTATCATTCTCACCATACAAATGTGGTTTTGATAATTCTATAAACCAATCGCAATACTCATTCCATATGAATTTATATATTGAAGCAGCAGCGTCATTAAATTTAAATTCCTCAAGTGCTTGGTTAACTTCGCGAGATGCTTCATTTAGGCGGCTTAGAATCCAACGGTGTGCTGCGGGGCGCTCCGTATTCTGGTTTAGCTCACAGGTACCTTTATAGTCTTCCAAATTCATTAATACAAAACGAGAGGCATTCCAAAGTTTGTTGCAAAAATTTCGATAACCTTCGATACGCTCTTCTGCTAACTTTATGTCTCGGCCTTGAGCGGCAAATGCTGCTAATGTAAAGCGCAGAGCATCGGTACCATACTTATCCATCATAACCAATGGGTCAATTACATTACCTTTTGTTTTGCTCATTTTTTGACCTTCGGTGTCACGAATTAGAGCGTGGATGTAGACATCACGAAAAGGGGGATTACCCGTAAACTTGATTCCCATCATGATCATTCTTGCTACCCAGAAAAACAAAATGTCAAACCCTGTGCAAAGAACGGCGGTAGGGTAAAATTTTTTTAAGGTTTGAGTTTTTTCAGGCCAGCCTAATGTCGAAAAAGGCCACAATGCAGAACTGAACCAAGTATCAAGAACATCAGTTTCCTGAGTTAGAGCATCGCTTTTGCAATGGGAGCACGTTTTAGGAGTTTCCCTGGCAACTGTTATTTTTTCACAGTCTTTGCAATTCCATGCAGGAATTTGATGCCCCCACCAGATTTGCCTTGAAATACACCAGTCGCGGATATTTTCCATCCAGTCAAAATAGGTGTTTTCCCAAAATTTTGGGACGATACGGATAGAACCATTTTTTACAGCTTCGATTGCCGGTTTCGCGAGAGACTTAGTTTTGACAAACCACTGCGTGGATAGATAGGGTTCCACCACTGTTTGACAACGGTAACAATGACCTACTGAATGCATATGGCTTTCGATATTTGCCAGTAGGTTTTGCTCCTTTAAATCTTCGACTAATTTTTTTCGGCAAATAAAACGATCTAGCCCTATATAGCCAGCTCCTGCTTTTTCATTCATCGAACCATCAGGGCGCATTATATTGATTAAATCAAGGTTATGACGTCGTCCAAGTTCAAAATCATTAGGGTCATGAGCAGGAGTTACTTTCAATGCTCCCGATCCAAAAGAGGAATCAACATAATCATCTCCAATGAGAGGCAATTCACGTCCTAAGATTGGGAGAATGAGAGTTTTTCCGATCATATTTTTGTAGCGCTCATCTTTTGGATTCACTGCAACAGCTGTATCACCGAGCAAAGTTTCTGGGCGGGTTGTCGCTATAATCAAAGAATTTTGATGGTTTTTGAATTGATACTTAATATTGTAAAGATACCCTTGGATTTCTTTGTGCTCGACTTCTAAATCTGATAAGGCTGTCTGGCACCTAGGACACCAGTTTGTAATATAGTCACCCTTATAGATTAACCCTTCTTCGTAAAGAGTAACAAAAACCTCTCTAACTGCTTTAGAAAGGCCTTCATCCATAGTAAATCGATCTCTTTCCCAGTCTAGAGAACTTCCAAGTTTACTTAGCTGGTGATTAATAGTACCGCCAGATTCATGCCGCCACTTCCATACACGTTTAATAAACTCTTCGCGTCCAATATCTTGTCGTTTGATTCCTTTCGCATGTAACTGGCGCTCAACAACATTTTGAGTAGCGATGCCAGCATGGTCTGTCCCAGGCTGCCATAAGACGGCAAATCCTAACATGCGCTTCCAACGGGCTAGGATATCCTGAAGTGTATTATTAAATGCGTGTCCGATATGTAATGATCCGGTAACATTTGGAGGGGGGATAACAATTGAAAATGGTGTTTTTTTTGAAGTTTCATCGCCGTGAAATAATCGATTTTTCCCCCAATATTTTCCCCAACGTTCCTCAACTTCCTTGGGACTGTATATTTTTTCTAATTGGTCCATAGTTTGTTTTTTTAAGTTGATTCTTAAGACAAAAAAATAGCAACTATACACATAAAAAATTACTCTGTAGAGATTTTGAAAATCAAAAAAGGTAGTTCTTTTTTAAAGAATGGGCTAGAGGAACGATTGGCATCTCTTATAGTTTTTTTATTTTTTCAATTTCTTCTATAATAATTTCTCTAGCTATTTTTGGGGTGATCTCTCGCACTACCTCTCTTATAGACTGCTTAATACTTTTTCCAAGTTTAGAGATTTCTTTTTCAATAGATGTATTAATCATATCCTCTAAACTATCATGTTTGGTTTGTTCTTTCTCTAGCTGACCATCATCAGCATAGGAAGAACAGTTGGTACTGTTTGATTCACGTGATACTTCTGCAAGGTAAGAAAGGCTTTCCTTGATTAAGTCAGGTCCAACTAAGCCTCCCCGCCCTCCCAACTTAGATGGTGTCATTTCCCCTAGTAGATCTTCTGGCTCGGGGGTAATATTATCCAAACTTAAGTGTTCATTTGTTGGTTTTAATTCGACATTAGAAAGATTTTTAAGTTTTCCTTGAGAGGCGAAGTTTGCTATTTCCTGAAAAGCTATATCCAGCTCATCTCCAATTTCATCTTCCTGCGTGGGGGGCGCTTCCGCGCTTAATTCATCAGCAAAACTCGTGGTAGAATCAGATGATTCTTTAAAAGACTCGATATCATCGATCATCACATCGAGTATATCTTCTTCGGTTTGTGTTGCTACTACTGTCTCCAGCTGTATTTCGTTTACTGATGCCAAAGGAATAGGTTCTTCTAAGTCTGAGTTGAAAGGCTCAACGGCCAAGTCATCTTCGGCGATCAAGCTTTCTGCAGAAAGTTCAATAGTTGCTTCAGTGGGTTTAATAGTTTTATCGAGATTCATTGCAGTCAGTTCGATCGTTTTTTTAGCTTGATCAGGGGTAATAGCTGAAATTAAGTCAGTAACTTTTTTTATAATATCTTGCGACTTAAAAGGCTTAGAAATGTAATCATCAGCGCCAGAACGATCAAATAAATTTTCATTAAAGTCTTCAAGGTCACTAGCAAGAAGAAGTACTTTTATGGAATGAAACTTTGGGTCGTTTTTAATTATTTTTGATAATTCAAACCCTGACAGTTCAGCCATATTTACATCTGCCAGGACGATATTTGGGTTGAAAATTTTTATTCGATCAAGCGCATCTTTTCCATTACTGATCCCCTCTACTAGAGAATCTTCATTTTCAAAGGCCATAGCCACGATTTTTTGAATAGTTATGCTTTCGTCAGCGACTAGAATTTTTTTGGTCATTAGATGCCATCCTTTAAGCAGTCTTTTAGAATGATAAACATACTTTGTATTTGGTTGACCAACTTTTGGAATTCGAGGAGCGGAAGGGTGTTATTTAATTTACATACTGAATTATATCATAGTTCTAAAAAACAAATCAAATAATGGAGCATGAGTTTTTTTTGGCCTTTTAAAGTTAGGTGATTAACTAGAAATAATTCCATGGTTACTTGATTTAGCACTTAATCGGTCTTTTCTAGGCTCCTAATTGGATAAATGATACGATATATTTGGGATTTTTTTGATTTTCAATCAAGTACTTAGAATAATCAAATATAAAAAATTTATGGTAAACCATCCATTAATGAAAGAACATTACGGTTTTAAAATGTCTGTGGTTTTAGCCGGGGCAATGATTTTCTTGTTAGCAACGGATTTTGCCTATGCTGGTTTTATACAGCTGGATGGAGTTGCTGATGTAAAAACACGCTTTAGTCGAGGTTGCTCAACATTGCAGGAAGTAGCTGAGCTGGCCCGCGCAAAAGCAATAGATGCGGTTATTTTTGGTGACCAAGCCCGTGATTCTTTAGAATACGGGTTGGTTCCTTTGGAACGTATCATTAGAAAACGAAGTGAGAATTCATCGGTCCTTACTGTTGGAGCATCGGCCTATATATCAGAAATAAATGATAATGATAGACAGTTAGAGGAGACACTTCTTATTTCTGGGGCGGAAGTTAGCCCATTTTATTATTGGACTGGAAATGTTTTTAAGGACACCCTTGTTGCTAATAACGTAGGTAAACATCTTTTCGTAGTAGGCCTTAATGCACCTGAACTGTATGAGCAGTTACCCATTTTAGATAGTAATTTTTCTAAACGTTATTTTTCTGAATATCGGAATGTTTTTATAGGATGTGTGGCCTTATTTTTATTATCCCTCTTCATAGTGCTCAAGGGGTATAAGAAAAAAGCCAGCAAGTTAGTTGCAGGTATTATATTTCTTGTCGTTATCAATAATATGCCGTTTCGCAGTTCTCCTTTCGATCAGTATAGTGGGGATTTAGGTGCTAAGCCCTATCAGGAATTAATTAACTATGTGAATAATACTGGTGGCTTAATTTTTTGGAATGACATGGACGCCTCTAATGTAATAAGTCAGGAAGGGAGAATTGGTTATAAGACGGAACCACACCCTGAGGATTTAATGTTGACTTCAGGATATACAGGTTTTCAGTCTATCGGAGATTCCCCGGTGGTGCAGGTTGAACCTGGGCAAGAATGGGATAAATTGCTAAATGAATATCTACAGGGTAAGCGAAAAAAACCAATATGGGGTTATGGTGGCAATAACTATTTATGCGAGGATGAAGGAGCTAAACTGGGCGAGATTCGAACTATATTTCTTGTTCGCGAAAAATCTCGTGACGATGTTCTTGATGCTATGGCTAATGGTCGTATGTATGCGGTACGCCAGGCCGGAAATGAAAGGCTCTCGCTAGATAGTTTTACAGTAAGCGATATTACCTCGGGCCAGCATGCAATCATGGGGGAAAAATTAATATCTAATGATTTTCCTGAGTTGAAAGTTAAAGTACGCTTGACAAAAGGGACGGAAAAAACGGTTAGCTTGTCGGTTATTCGTAACGGTGTGGAAGTAAAACAGGAAACAGTGGAACTTCCCTATGAGATGACTTGGCGTGACGTGGATATAAAAAGAGATGAAGGTCCAGTTTTTTATCGACTTAAAGTGGAGGCAGACTCAGAAAATTACCTAGTGTCCAACCCAATATTTGTCCACTTTAATGGTGGAGACGGGACTCAGGTAGCTTCTGCCACTCAGAGTAAGACTGAGAAATTAAGCATGGGTGAACCCATTGAACCCATTGAACCTATTAAACCAAATATCAGCATACCCAAAAACCCAAATCCGCCATTGGCTAAGCCTACTAAACTTGTTGTAGATACAATGTTTCCTTCAGTACCAAAAATTTTAGAACCCAAAGATGTCATAACCGCCAATCTTACACCGCCAACATTAAATCAACCGATTCCTCCTACTGTGAAGATGCCAAACGCCCCCTCACCTCTTGCCAAGTTTACTGATAGAGATGCATCAGTGATTGCTAAAATTGATGGAGTTTCTTTAAAAAATGGACCAGGTCCGAAATTCCCAGAAGTGGGTAGGTTGAATAAAGGAGATCGTTTGGCTTTGATACGTAAGACCGATGTTGAATTCAATGGGGAACCTTGGCTACTGGTTGATTTAGGCGGTCGAAAGGCTTATGTCTGGAGTGAGTTGGTTTCGATAAAGTAGATCTTGGTTGTCTAATTTTTCTAGATATTCTCAGCCTCATAGTGTTCAATTTGTGATAAAAGGTCTTCCCATTCCTTTGTAAGAGTTTTCTCTTCAGTAGCTAGTTGGGCTTGTTGTTTAAGGGTTTTTAGAAGCAGTTCTTTGCTCTTCGGTTCGTAGGTATTCTGATTTGCAAGAGTTTTTTGGGTTGTTATTTTTTTTTCTAATATATTTTCTAATTGGTCTTCAACGGTTTTTAAATTAATTTTTAATGGTTTTAATGTTTTGTGTTTTCTATTTCTTTCTTCTGCTTCAAGTCGTTTGCGGTCACGGTCCTGTAAATATGGCGATGCAGAAGGTGTTTTGCCGGCAGCCTTTGGTTTTAATAGTTCAATCTCGAATTCCTCAATTTTTAAATTCTCATAGGCGCTATAATTACCAACATATTCTTTTACGAAGCCATTGCTTACCTCCCAAACTCTATCAATAAATCCATCGAGAAAATATCTATCGTGAGAAATAACGCAAAGAGTTCCTTCGTAATCCGCTAATGCTGCAGAGAGTACTTCACGGGACCGAATATCAAGATGGTTAGTTGGCTCGTCTAGAAGTAATAATGAAGCGGGTGATGCTAGCATGCGAGCAAGAGAGAGCCTTGATCGCTCCCCGCCGGATAATATGCCAACTTTTTTTTCTACATCATCACCAGAAAATAAAAATGATCCAAGAATCGTTCGCACTTGGGTTCGTAAAAGATTTTGGTTCTGACCTGTCATTGACTCTAGAACTGTTTTTTCAGAATCGAGTGTGTCTGATTGATGCTGTGCATAGTAAGCGCGAGTGACATTGTGGCCAATTTCGATTTTACCGCTGTCATGAGAAGTTATTCCTGCAAGTAGCTTTATGAGTGTAGATTTTCCTGCACCATTCTCTCCGACAAGAGCTATCTTGAAACCACGTTCAAGTGAGATTGAAAAATTGTTATAAACAACTAGTTCTCCATAACTTTTTTTTATATTTTCGAGTTTTATTGGAGTACGGCTAGTGCGGGTGGGTTGTGGGAACCGAAAACCTACGGTTTTCGTCTGGGTGGTAGTTTCAATGAGTTCAATTTTATCGAGCATTTTAATTCGGCTTTGAACTTGCTTTGCTTTTGTGTTTTTAGCTCGAAAACGTTCAATGAATCGCTCGATTTCGTTGACGCGTTTTTTTTGGTTAGCTGATTCTGATTGAAGTTGTAACGTGCGGTTTTTTTTTAGGCGTTCGAAGTCATTATAATTACCAGGATAATTAGTTAGTGTTCCCCGATCAAGCTCAACTATACGTGTTACAGTGCTGTTAAGAAATCTACGGTCGTGGGAAATGAGAAGGAGACTCCCACCATAATTTTTTAAAAAGCCTTCGAGCCATTCCACTGATTTTAAGTCGAAATGGTTGGTTGGTTCATCCAGTAAAAGGATACCCGGGTTTCGTAAAAGTAGCCGCGCCATTTCAACCCGCATGCGCCACCCGCCTGAAAACTGACTAATGGGCTTCTTGATTTTGTCATTACTGAACCCAAGCCCTGATAGAATAGCGTACGCTTTAGGTTCCCTTTCGTAACCACTTAGTTGTTCAAAGTTGTGTTGTAGTTCGCCATAACGTGAAGTTGTTGCATTAGAATTTGAGTCTGCGTACATTTTTTTTTCTAACTTACTCATCTCAATTTGGATAGCATGAAAGGCCGGATCACCTGACATAACGCGTTCCAAAACAGACCCATTAAAGTCATCAAGTTCTTGTTCAAGTGTTGCAGCTTGGGTATCCTTGCGGATGATGACTTTACCTGAGTCTGCTGAATCTGCTTGCATGATTATGCGAAACAAAGTGGTTTTACCTGCGCCATTTTCTCCTACAAGTCCAACGCGCTCACCAGGCCGTAAATGAAAACTAACATTTTCTAGAATTATTTTAGGGCCAAATTGTTTGTTTAAATTTTTGAGATAAATCATAACAGGCTTGCTATAAAAAAATCATACCCCTTCTTTGAGTTTAGGATTGAAGGCCTCGCGCATTCCTTCTCCACAAAGATTAAAAGCTAGCACAACAAATAAAATACTGAATCCAGGGATAAAAGTAATCCATGGGGCGTCGAAGATAAACTGTTTCCCGTCGGAAAGAATATTTCCCCAAGTTGCATCTGGGGGTTGCACTCCAAACCCAAGAAAACTAAGACTAGACTCTGTAAGAATAGCTGTGGCGACGCCAATAGTCGCTGACACTAAAACAGGAGCGATAGCGTTGGGAACCATGTGAATCAATATAATTCGCCACTCCGGAATAGCTTGACTGCGAGCTGCAGTTACGTAGTCTAATTCCCTGAGTGAAAGAAATTCTGCGCGGACAAATCTAGCAGTACCCATCCAGCTAGTTAATCCAATTATTATCATGATGTTGTATATACTGGGAGGTAGTAAGGCTACTACGGTTAGGATTAAAAAGAATGTGGGAAAACATAGCATTATGTCTACAAAGCGCATGATAATAGTATCTATAGTTAGGAACCCCCATCTAAATTTTCCATAGTATCCAGCGGTTCCTCCAAAAAGTATTCCTAAAAAAATCGAGATACTTACAGCAATAAAGCCCACCGTCAGAGAAACGGATGTCCCTTCTAGCATACGCGCGAATAAGTCACGTCCAAGTTCGTCAGTACCTAAGATATACATGTTAAACATGGGAGCTTCTTCTGTGGGAATGATTTTACTGGTAAAGGGTGTTAACGGTGGAAGAAATTTTTCAGGCAGGCGCACTAATTTAGGATCAAATAACACGACCCAACGAGTAAGTATTTTACCGATAATGGCAAAAATAAAAAGAACCATCAAAAAGATAAAGCTAAAATAAGCAAGGTGGTTTCGTTTAAAAATATCCCAACGTTCTTCGAATAAGCTTGCGGTCGGTTTTAACCCCTCCACCATTTGAGTATTTTTTGTTTCGGTCATTTTTATGGTTATTAAAATTTGATACGTGGGTCAACCACTGCGTAAAGAATATCTGATATAAAAGTCCCTATAAGTACAAGAATGGCTGAAATAAAATTTAAAGTGAGTATTACCGGAAAATCTCTTGCAAGAATGGCTTCGAAACCTAGTCGACCCATTCCTGGCCATGCAAAGATGGTTTCAAATATAACAGAGCCTCCAATCAGCCCTGGAATAGTTAGTCCAAACATGGTTATGAATGGGAGTAAGGCGTTTCTAAGTCCGTGCCGGTAAATAACAGTAGTTTCTGGTAATCCTTTAGCACGTGCAGTGCGAATATAGTCTTGATTGATAACTTCTAACATTTGCGAGCGTACATAACGAGAAAGAATCGCCACTCCTGCTACTGCCGACATGAGAGATGGAAGCGTCCAATGCCATACACGGTCCATAGAACGTAACATGATACCTGCATTTTCAAGGCCAAATGTCCGCATTCCAATTACAGGAACGTTAAATGTCTTAACCATAAAAATAATACAGATGTAGGAAAGAAAAAACCCTGGAATAGAAATCAACGCGTAAGAAAGAAAAGTCCCTATCTTGTCAAACATTGATCCACGTTTAAGTGCCGCCTGAATTCCAATAGGGAAAGCTAGAAACCATGTGATAAGCGTCCCAACAATAAACAGCGGAAGTGAATTAAGAAAACGGTCCCATATCTTTTTTAGGACTGGTTGGTTATCTTTGAATGACTTGAGATTCCCGGTGAATAGATCTTTCATCCAATAAACGTATTGAATATGAAGTGGTTCATCTAGGTGGAATGCTGCGCGTATGCGTTGAATATCCTCAGCCTTCATTCTAGGATTGGAAGGATCAACTAGGCTAGGTTCTCCAGGGGCTAAATGAACAATTGCATGGGAAATGATTGAGATGAAAAATAGTAGTACAAGGCGTTGGCCTATATTTTTAAGGACAAACTGAATCATGTTACTTTGGAGTTAATTAATTTAAAGGTGCACTATCTAACCTTAACTCTAATTAAAGAAGAAGAGGTCTCTAATTTTTTTTGTTAATTCATTTTTACTCGTTTATAATTTTTGCATGAATATTGTTCAGCTTAGCCATTATCTCGACGACTTACTTAATGTTAAAGAAATTAAGGATTCATCCAATGCAATGAATGGGTTACAAGTACAAAATAATGGTGATATCAAAAAAATCGGACTATGTGTTGATTTGTGTATGGCAACGATAAAAAAGGCTATCTTCGCTAAGTGTAACATGATGTTTGTTCACCATGGGATTCTTTGGGGTGGCCTGCAGCCTATCCGAGGAAATTTTTACGATAAA